>VHDM01000004.1 GCA_016876055.1 Verrucomicrobiota bacterium | reverse complement strand
ACGATCCCCGCGCCCCCTTCGTCGGTCGCACCGCCTTCGCCCACAAAGGAGGCATGCACGTCAACGCCGTCAACAAGCTGGCGGCGAGCTTCGAACACATCGCGCCTGGCGAGGTCGGCAACCACCAGCGCATCCTGGTGGGAGAACTCTCCGGTGGCGCCAACGTGATGATGAAAGCCCGGGAACTGGGCATCGCTCTCGACGAGAAAGCGGCCTCCACCCGCAACATCCTTGCCCATATCAAAAAAATGGAGAAAGAGGGCTACGAGTTTGAGGCGGCCGATGCCTCCTTTGAACTCCTCGTTCGCCGCTCTTTGGAAAAGCTTCCCGCTCCGTTCCAACTCGACTCCTACAAGGTCGAGGTGGCCCGGGCCCAGCCGAAAGTCCGCGAGACCAGCAAGGCGACCGTCACGGTCCGGGTCGGCAAAAAAACCTGCAGGACCTCCGCCACCGGGGATGGCCCGGTCAACGCCCTCGATGCCGCCCTTCGCAAAGCCCTGCTACCCTTCTTCGCCAACCTTAAGAAATTGAGGTTAATCGACTATAAGGTTCGCATCGTGAACTCCCGTGGGGGCACCGCTGCCTGCACCCGCGTTCTCGTGGAGTCCACCGACGGCCAGCGTGCATGGGGCACGGTCGGGGTTTCCACCAACATTCTTGAGGCCAGCGCTCAGGCCCTCATCGACAGCCTTTCCTATTTTCTTTTGCCTGGCGGGAAGGAAAAGCGGGTTGAGAAGTCCGCTCCCGTTCGATAAAGTTTCCCTTCAGTCTTCCGGAGTAGCTCAGCGGTAGAGCGGTCGGCTGTTAACCGATTGGTCGCTGGTTCGATCCCAGCCTCCGGAGCATCTGGATCCGCTTCATTGCGCCCGGCGGGGGTCGAACCCACAACCTTCGGCTTCGGAGGCCGACACTCTATCCAGTTGAGCTACGAGCGCTTAGTAACGGGCAAGAGTAACCCAGCCCCCGATCGGTTCAAGACCCCGCTCCCTCCACCGCCTGGCCCTTCTTGAAAAACGCCTGCTTCACCTGATCCCCATCCTCATCCCACTCCACCCACCAGCCGTTCGGAACCCCCTTCAGATAGTTCGTCTCCACCCTTTTTTTCCCGTTCGGCCACCAGACCACAAACGTGCCGGACCGCTCACCTTCCCGGAACGTGCCGAGGCCCTTCTTTTTCCCATTTTCATACCAGGTCTCCACCTTTCCGTTTCGCTTTCCCTTCTGCCATCCGGTCCGGCGCTCCAGATTGCCGTTGGGATACCACTCAGACGCCTCCCCCTCCGCCAACCCTTTGCGAAACCGTGTCTCCTGCAGGACCTGCCCCTGCTCATTCCAAATTTTGGCCACCCCCTCCCGCCGGCCATTTTCAAAATAGGCCTCGCTCTCCATTTTGCCGTTGGGGTGCCAGCTCCGGTACCGACCGTGCATCCTTCCTTCCCAAAATTCCGCTTCCGTCTTCCGCCCCTTCGACTCCGCCAGCGCCGTCCCGGTAAAAGGTTGCCCCTGATAGGTGAAAAGATCGCCCTGCGGTTTGAGATCAGCAGAGGAGACGATTTCCCCGGAACGTCCTAGCCCCAAGGCCGCCACCAGGGCCACCAGCAACCCGGCAACCACGATCTTCGGGCTTAGTGGGCCAAGGCGGCCAAGGCCGCCACCCGGCCGGCCAATTCGTCGAGATTCTCCGGGACGATTTTCGCAGTGGTTACCGTGGGGTGCAATCGGTCGTGACTGCTGTCCAGCTTGATCCCGGGAACGTACTCGTCGGAAAAGACCATGTCGTTCACGAAATCCCGGCCACCGTTTCTTCCGGTCCATCGCCAATAGAGATCTCTCATTTGCCGGTCGGATTCAATCAAGATCACCGCGACCACCGAACCTTTCAGCCGCATCGTCAATTCGCGAAACGAGGGGAACCACGTGGGAGGCTCGGTAAGCTCCCCGCGGATGATCAGCGTTTCCTCGCGTAACAGGTCGCGCACCGCGACCTGAAGTTCGCTTTCGTCGGGCCCATGGCAAGTGTTTCCCGCCATGGGAATTGGACCGGCCAGGTTCCCGACTGTTCAAGCCAATTGCCCCACGAATCCGAACCCGCCATGATTCCCGATCGATGAAGGCTGCCGTCTCCGCCTCGCCCAGACAGAAAACCAGCTCCCGCCCGAAACGTGGCGAGATCCTGCGGATTGTCCGTTTCGGGACCGTCGGCGCCTCCGGCACTCTCCTGAACTTCCTTCTCGTCTGGCTCATTCTTTCCTTCGGCTACAACCACCTTGGCTGGCATCCCGCCGACCATACCGCGGTCACCGGCGTGGCCACCCTTGCTTGGGTCGTCTGCTGCGGTACCAACTACCTCCTCAACGCTTGGTGGACCTTTCACCACTGGCCCCCGCACTTGCGCCAAGCTCTCCACTACTACTCCACCGCACTCTTTTCTTTTGCCGTCCAGCTTCTCGTCCTGAACCTACTCATCTACCTCATGGTCACGGAGCGCCCCATTGAAACTGCCGTCCTCAATGGAGTCGCTGTCGCCACCGGGGCCCTCCTGAATTATCTGGCCGCTTCCCTTTGGGTTTTTTCCCCCAGCCGACATCCCCTGCGGAAGCTTCCCTGATGAAATTGACCCGAACCCACGCCGACCTTTTTGCTCCCGGCGGGGGTAGCCTCGAATCCGCCCTCGCCTCCACCACCCACCTCGGCATCGGTGCCCATCCGGACGACTTGGAAATCATGGCTTACCCCGGCATCTGCGCCTGCCGGGGCCAAAAAAATCTCCGCTTCTCCGGCGTCGTCGCCACCGATGGTGCCGGATCCCCCTCCTCCGTCTTCTCGGAAAAGCTTTCTGCTCCCGACCTCGTCAAAGCCCGGAAAGAAGAGCAGAAAAATGCGGCGATTTTGGGTGGCTACGCCACCGTCCTCCAACTCGGCCACCCCAGTGCAGAGGTTCGCGGTTCGGGACGCAATGCCCTGACCTCTGACCTGCTTCACATTCTCAAGGCAGCCAAACCCAAGGTTCTCTATCTCCACAATCCCGCGGACCGCCATGAAACCCACCTCGCTGTGCTCCTCGCCAGCCTCGCGGCCCTTCGCCAACTCCCTTCGTCCGATCGGCCCGCCGAAATCTACGGCTGCGAGGTTTGGGGCGATCTCGACTGGGTTCCGAACAAGCAAGTGGCCCGCCTCCCTTGTCCGGCTCCCGCCGACTTCGGCCCTTCCCTCCTGCGTGTCTTTCGTTCCCAGGTAGACGGGAAGCGCTACGACCTCGCCGCCGCCGGCCGCCGTCGCGCCCAAGCCACCTTTGCCGATGCCTACACCCCCGACCAAGCCGAGGAAGTGGTCTTGGCCCTGGACCTCAAACCCCTGGTGGAAAATTCCAAACTCACCCTCGCGGAGTTCGTCACCAGCCTGACCGGTGAATTTCAAAAGCAGACCCTCGAAAGAATCCGCCGCCTCGAATCATCTCATCCGTGAGCTCCCCCGAACTCTACTCCCGCGTCAGCGAGGCGGCCGCTCGCCTCACCGGGTTCCTCCAACGCACCCAAGTGGCGGACGGTAGCTGGTCCGTCCCCTACACCGGGCCGAACTTCCTCCTACCCCTTTACGTCATCACGACCCATCTCACCCGCCGACCCATTCCGGAAACCGAACGTCCCCGCTTTGTCGCCGGTCTTCTGAAACCGCAACTGCCCGACGGATCCGTGGGACTCCACGAGGAATCCACCCAGGGAGCTGTCTTCACCAGCTCGATCTCCTATGTCGCCCTTCGACTCCTTGGCGAAAAGCCGGACCGGCCGGAGCTGGAAAAAATGCGCGGCTGGATTCACGCCTCCGGCACGCCCGTAAAAGCCGCCGCTTGGGGTAAATTCATTCTCGCCCTGCTGAATCTTTATCCGTGGTCCGGCGTCACCCCGGTTCCTCCGGAACTTTACCTTCTGCCCAAATGGTTTCCGCTCCAACCCATCAACATCTCGGGCTACGTCCGCATTGTGTATCTTCCCATGGCCTACTTCTACGGCCGCCGTTGGCAGGCCCCCCTCGATCCCGTCCTGCGCGAACTGCGCCGCGAGCTCTACCCCCAAGGCTACGGCTCAATTCGGTGGTCCAGACACCGGGCCGACCTCGCCCCCACCGACAACCTCGTTCCCGAATCCCTGCCCGTCCGCCTGCTCATGCCTCTGGTGCAACGCCTGGAACCTTTCGTGCCCGCCTGGATCCGGCGCCGGGCGCTCAAACTCACCTACGAGCACATCCTCTACGAGGACGAGCAGTCCGACTACATCCGCCAAGCCCCCGTCAACGCCTGCTACAACACCCTCGCCCACTATCTCGAAGGTCAAGCCGAACGCGTCGAAAAAAGCTGGGCCAAACTGCCGCTCTATCTTTGGCAGCACTCCGACCACACCGCTTGCCAAGGCTTCACCTCCTCCAAGGTCTGGGACACCGGCTTCACTCTCCAAGGCATGACCAAGCTGCCCGCCGTCATGGTCTCCGCTGAAGTTGTCCAAAATGGCTGCCGTTATCTCCGCGAAAATCAGGTCATCGACGAACTCCCCGATCCCCGCCGCTACCACCGTCTGCCCCGGAAAGGCGGCTGGCCCTTCAGCGAGCGAAAGAACGGCTGGTCGATCGCCGACTGCACCGCCGAAAGCCTCCTCGCCCTGATCCAGTCCAAACCATTTCTCCCGCAATCGACCTCCCCGGAAATCATCCGCGACGGATTAAACTTCATCCTCCGCTACCAGAACAAGAACGGTGGCTGGGGGAGCTGTGACCGCGTGGTCGGCCCGGAATGGATCGAGATCTTTAACGGTTCCCACGTCTTCGCCGACATCATGGTCGATCACTCCTTCGCCGAGTGTACCGGCTCCGTCCTCGCCGCCCTCGCACTGGTCAGGCAGGAGTTCCCGGAGATGGAACGGGAACGGGTCGACCGTGCCATCCGCTACGGGGTGCGTTATCTGACCGACACTCAGCTGCCCGACGGCTCCTGGGAGGCGGTGTGGGGCATCTGCTTCAATTACGGCACCTCCTTTGTCCTGCCCGGCCTTCGGGCCGTGGGGATTCCCGCTGACGATCCCCGGGTGAAACTCGGCCGGCAGTTCCTCCTGCAGCAGCAGTTGGCCGACGGCGGTTGGGGCGAGCACCCCGACTCCTGCTATCAACGCCGCCCCATGCCCTCCTCAAAAGGACTGGTGGAACCCACCGCCCTCGCTGTCCTTGCTCTATTGGCCACGGGTCCGAAGGATGAGCCTGCCGTCACGCGCGGGTTGGAATTTCTTTTGCAGACTCAGCAGCCGGATGGAGATTTCCCGCCTCAACCGATTCCCGGGCTTTTCTACCGCACCACCCTGATCCGGTACGATCACTACAAGCGCGCTTTCCCCCTCAAAGCCTTCGCTACATTCTTAGAATCCTCATCCGAATCCTAAGCGTCTGTCCGTTGAGGATTGGCTCGCTCTAGTTTCTCGATTTGACCAGCCCCGCCAACGCGTACGCCAAAGGCAAACGGATCCAGCTCGCCGCCGAGGCCAGATCGGCTGCGTCCACCCGCTTCGATCCCCGCCCCTTCCACGCACCCCACAGAGCCTTGAGGAAAGGACCGGCAAAAGTCAGGAAGGATTGGCCGTTACCCATCAGCAGACCCATTGTCCGCGCCCGTTCTCTTTCATCATGGCGCCAGAGCGAAACCACCGCCCGCCGCAAGGATTGCGAGAATGCGTCCTCACGGGAAAAACAGTCGTAAAGGGCCCGGGAGAGAAGCTCGGGCACTCGGCAAGCACGCCGGCGGCTCCGGACAAAAGCGCGGAAATCCGCCGTGCCGGCCAGTTCGATCGCATCCACCAGGCCATTGGTGATGCCGGTGGCGGTCAGCGGATGGGTGTGGCCGGCTGCGTCACCGATCATGATCCTTCGGCCGTTTCCGTAATCCGCCCGGGCCAGGAAATGATTCGCCTGCCAGGACAGATGGCCTTTGCGGATCTGCTCCGCTGCCGGCTGGCGCCATGCCGGCGGCAAGGTGTCGCGGATCGCCTCGATCAGCCAATCCGGATTTTTCATCTCCGCTTTGTATTTCAGCGGCACGTCCACGCAGATGCGGACCGTCTGGGGAGCAATTTCGTATCCCAAAAGAAAACTGGGCTGGCCGAGAAACACGTGACCGTAATCCGGGTAGGGCGCCCCGACGCCTTCGAGCAAGATTCCCGTCATCGCGGAGATCGGCTTGTGGCTGGAGGCGCCCCGCAAACTTCTTCGCACCACGCTGGCCCGCCCGTCGGCTCCAATCACCCGGCCCGCCTCGATCCGTGGTCCGTTTTCCAAAACCACCCCGTGGTCGTCAGCACTTTTCACCCGCACACCGGCAAGGAAAGAAACCCCCGGAGTGTTGGCCACGATCCGTCTCATCTCCTCCACCAGGTCGCCGTGATGAAACGCCAGGCCAATCTGCCCGTCCACGTAGTCCAGTTTGACCGGAGACTCCCCATGCCCGGGATAAACCACGAAACCACGGCCGCGGGGACGGCCCACCTTCTCGGCAATTTCCCCGAACCCGAGTTTCTCCAAAGCCTCCACTCCCTGCGGATGCAACCACTCGCCGGCAAAACGCTGCTTGGGCTGGCCTTCCGGATCCGCCTCCAAAAGGGCTACAGACTTTCCCGACAAACCAAAGGCCCGGGCCACGGCACAGCCGGCCGGCCCACCCCCCACCACGATGATGTCGAAGCGTTTTTCCATCAAAAATTTCTTGCGTAAAGTGCCTAGCACGAATCGGGCCAATTCCAAGCAAAAGGCTTGAAATCAATACTTAAGTTACTCTTGGAGAAGCAGTTCTATCATCCAGGCCAGAAAGTGAATTTCCACCAAAGCCACCCTTTTATCCCCCCTCGCCTTCTCCATGGCCCGGACTTCCAAATCCCCGTCCCCGAGGTCAAATTCACCCGCCCTCCTCAGCCGATGGTCATTGAGAGCCGCGACCAAGGTCTCGACTTCCTCCTCCGGAATGTTCCAGGAACCCGCCTGCCCGACTTTTGGAATGCCTTTTAACCAACGCTGCAAAGCCACCTGTCTCCCCAAGCGAACCTCATGCAGCCCCTCGATCCAATGAATCGCCTCTTCCCCGCGAATCCCCACTTCCTTCAACCCGGCCCGTCCGTACCAAAGATTCGCCACCATCGGATCCAGTTCGCCCGGGGCGGTTTGATACGCCCCGCTCAAAGACTCCAAAACCTGCCGAACCAGCGCCGCCTCCGGTCCCGCCAGCTCCACCACCCGCCCGCCACTTTTCGCCTTGGAAATTTTCATGCCGCCGCCTCGAGGGTCGATTTCAGTCCAAACTCCTGCAACCGGTGGCAGTAGAACTCCGCCTTCTCCCGGGTCTCCACTGCCACCACGCTTTTGCCCTGTTGGTGCACCTCCAGCATGCACTGTTTGGCCTTCGTTTCGTTGAAACCCAGCACCCGCATAAACACGAACACCACGTAACTCATCAGATTCACCGGATCGTTCCACACGATGACTCTCCATCCCTTGGCAAAGGCCTCGGAAAGATCGGTTTCCTGCCCCGGAATCACCTCCGGGGTCGTCGTGGTGCCCCCCTGCATCTTGGGCAACTATTGCTTCACCCGGGCCGATTTCAATCCGCTTCCCCTTCGCCAAGCGTCCGATCCCCGCTACAAACGAAGGCATGCATGGCTCCCGGATCACTGCGGTCATCGTCGCCGCCGCCCTGGGTCTGCTGCTGGCCACCCTTTTCGTGCCTGGGTCCCGTCTCTTACTCCCCTCCCGGCCGGCCCCGGCCTTACCTCCCCCGCTGCCGGTTCTCGTCACCATTGAGGATCTGGCCGGAGAAACGTGGCCTTGGCCACGACTCGATCTCACCCTCCTCCTTCGGGCCGTCTCGCCTTACCGCCCTTCCCCCGTCGGCCTGCTGCTTCCTCTCGATGCCCCCGATGCCCTTGAACCGCTTCAAGACGACCAACTTGCCCGCGCCTTGGCCGCCTTTGATTCCCCCGTCCTGCCTGCCGTGACCTTTCGGGAAGAGGGCCCTGGGGAAAAAATGGAACTCACCCCTCTTCCCCATCACGGTTCCCTTCGGGGCATCCGGCCGGCGGAAAGTTTTCTGGCCCCGGAGAAAGGCCTGCGTCGCCCCACCCGCACCTCCGCCTGGAAAGTCACTCCGGAAGCCGATCGCCAGGTCCAGCGCCTGCCCCTCGTTTTCCGCCAAGGGGACCGCGCCGTCCCTTCCTGGCTGCTGGAAATGTATGCCCGTGCCCTCGGCGCCGACCTCGCCCAATCGGAGCTCTCCGGCCGGGTGCTTGTCCTGCGGAGCGAATCGGGCCGCATACTCCAGCAAATTCCCGTCGATCTGCGCGGCTCCGTACCCGTGGATTGGGATGCCCCCGATCCCGCTCCCGTAAAAATGGAGATCCGTTCCGTCGTCCTCGCCTCGGAGCAGGAACGCCTCGGGGTCACCCCCGTCCACAAGCTCACCGCCCTCACCAAAAAACCCCTGATCATCGCAGGTGCCCTGCCGGAAGTGGATCCCACCATCGACTCCCCGTGGGGCCAAAAAACCCTCGCCGAGGCCGTCCTTCGCACCTGGACCCGCCTCGCGGCCGGCCCGGTTCCGGTTCTCCATCCCCCCCGCTGGTTCATCCTCGGTTGCATTCTCGCCGCCGCGACGGCTGGAATTTTTGCGCCCCGCAAATGGATCGTTCGCCTGGGTGCCGCCGCCGGCACCGCCCTGCTGGTGTTCTGCTTCGGCTGGCTGGCCGCCCGCTTCGGCGGCTACAGCGGCGCCCTCCCGTTGGCTCTCGGGGCCGCCACCGCCTTCTTGCTTTCCTCTCCGTTGCTGCGCTGGCTGGAGACTGGCCATGTTCGTTGACCGCGTCCGCCTCCACGCCCAGGCCGGGGACGGCGGCAACGGCGTCATCTGCTTCCATCGCGAAAAGTTCGTCCCCAAGGGAGGACCCGACGGCGGCGACGGGGGCCGCGGCGGCGACGTCGTCCTGCAAGTGGATGCCCAGATCAACAATCTTGTGGATCTGCGCTTTCGTCCCCACGCCCGCGCCGGCCACGGCGGCAAGGGCGCTGGCAATAATTGCACCGGCAAAAACGGCAAACCTTGCGTGCTGAAAGTGCCACCCGGCACGGTGATTTATCCGCTTCCCCCCGGAGAAAAGGGGGAGCCGCTGGCCGACCTCACCCGACCCGGAGAAACGTTCGTCCTTTGCCGAGGCGGCCGCGGTGGCCGCGGCAACGCCCGCTTCGCCAGTTCCATCCGGCAAACGCCCCGCCACGCCGAAGACGGCCAACCCGGGGAAACCGGAGAATTCATCCTCGTCCTGAAATCCATCGCCCAAGTCGGGCTGGTGGGACTTCCCAACGCCGGGAAGTCCAGCCTCTTGGCCGCGCTCTCCGCTGCCAAACCCAAGATCGCCAACTACCCCTTCACCACGCTTCATCCCGCCATCGGGGTGGTCGGTTCGGTCGAGCAGAACCGCTTCACCGTGGCCGATATTCCCGGACTCGTTGAAGGCGCCCATGCGGGCAAAGGCCTGGGGCACGACTTCCTCCGCCACATCGAGCGCTGCGCCGTCCTGCTCTTCGTCATCGACGCCGCCGGTACCGAGGGACGGGAACCCGCCGAGGACTACCGTCTCCTCCGCAAAGAACTCCGGGAATACGACCCGGGTCTGGCCCGGCGCCCGTTTCTCGTTGTGGCCAACAAGGCCGATCTGCCCGAAACCGCGGGTCACCTCGCCTCGCTCCGTCAGGCGTCCCGCAAGTCCATCCTCCCCATTTCCGCCAAGACCGGAAAAGGTGTGCCCGAGCTGATCGCGGCGCTGCGGGAAACCCTGCCTGCTTGACCCGGCCGGGAAGATACTTAACATCCTTAAACATTCATAAAATGAAGCATTTATGGATCCTTTTGCCCTTGTTGGTCTTTGCCTCCTGTAAAAAGGGCGGCGGACCGCCCAAGGACGCACCCGTCCCCGTCGAACTCGTGGCGGTCGAAACCGGCCCTCTCCTCGAAACCCTTCGCGCGACCGGCACGTTGGATGCCGAGGAGTCCGTCGACCTCAAACCCGAGGTCGACGGAGAGATCACCTCCATCCAGATGACGGAGGGCGCCAACGTCAAAAAAGGTGAGCGCCTTCTCCAGATTGACGAATCCAAACAACAAGCCACCGTTGCCGAGGCCGAGGCCGACTTCCGCCTTTCCGAGGAAAACCGCCGCCGCGCGGATTTGCTCCTCACCGACGGCACCATTTCCCAGCAGGAGCACGACCAGGTCCAATCCGCCTTCCGCCGCGCCCAAGCCTCCCTCAACCTCGCCCGCAAGCGCCTCACCGAGTTCACCCTCAACGCCCCTTTCGACGGTACCCTCGGCCGGCGCAACGTCAGCGTGGGTCAGTACGTCAGTCCGCAAACCATCCTCGTCAGCATCTACGCCCTCGACCGCATGAAACTCGACTTCAACATTGCGGAGCGGTACCTCGCCCGCGTCAAACCCGGCCAAACCCTCAGCCTGACCGTCGCCGCACACGGCGACGAAAAGTTTTCCGGGGAAATCTACCTGGTCGAGCCGAAGGTCGACGTGGAAACCCGCACCGTCCGTGTCCGGGCTTATCTCCCCAACGCCGACCACCGCCTCAAGCCGGGCATGTTCGCTAATGTTACCCTCTCCGTCGGCACCAGGGACTCTGCCCTCACCCTGCCCGAGGACTGCGTTTTTCCCCATACCGGTGGCTTTGCCGTCTACCGCGATGCCGGTGGCGTGGCGGAACTGGTGCCCGTCGAAATCGGACTTCGCGTCCCCGGCCGTGTGGAAATCCTGAGCGGCCTCCAAGCCGGCAACCTTGTTGCCCGCTCCGGCAACCTGCGCCTTTCCCCGGGTCGCAAACTGCTTCCCCAACCCGCCTCCCCGTGAACCTTCCCGATTTCTGCATCCGGCGGCCCATCGCCGCCCTCATGTTCAATCTCGCCATTGCCCTCGTGGGCATCGTCACCCTGGCCCGCCTCCCCGTCCGCGAACTGCCCGATATTGATCCTCCCGTCGTCTCGGTCACCGCCGTTTACCCGGGTGCCAACGCCGAACTTGTCGAGGCTGACGTCACCGAACCCCTGGAGCAGGAAATCAACAACATCCCCGGCATCAAAATCCTCCGCAGCGAGTCCCGCGAACAGGTCTGCATCATCACTGTCGAATTCGAGCTGAATCACAACGTCGACATCGGCGCTCAGGATATCCGCGACCGCATCAGCCGCGTCCGGGATGATCTGCCTGACGACCTCAAGGAGCCCATCGTCGCCAAACAGGACGCCGACGCCCAGGAGGTCATGTGGATCGCCCTCTTCAGTGAAAGCCGCTCCACCCTCGAACTCTCCAACCTCGCCGAACGGCAGATCCGTGACCGCCTGCAGGTCTTGCCCGGCGTCGGGGGCATCAACTTTGGCGGTCAAAAGCGCCCTTCCATGCGCATCTGGCTCGACTCCGCCAAAATGGCCGCCCGCAAGATCACCGCCGCCGATATCCGCGCCCTTTTGCAGAGGGAAAACGTCGAGCTTCCCTCCGGGCGGATCGAAGGGGAGCGCCGTTCCCTCAGCATCGTCGCCCGCGGCCGGATGGACCAACCGGAGCAGTACTCCGACCTCATCGTCCGCGAGGTCGACGGATCCCCCGTTCGGCTTCGGGACGTGGCCACCGTCGAAATCGGTCCCGAGGTCGAGGACACCATTGCCCGCTTCAACGGCAAGCCCGCCGTTGGCCTTGGCGTCGTCAAACAGTCTGACGCCAACGCCCTTGACGTGGCCCGCCAGGTCCGCCGGGAGATCGACCGGATTCGACCCCTTCTCCCCTCGGACGTCAGCCTGAACTTTCCTTATGACTCTTCCCTTTACGTGGAGACAGCGATCCGTGAGGTCGCGGAAACCATCGGGATCTCGGCGGTGCTCGTGATCCTCCTCATCTTTCTCTTCCTGCGGAATGTTCGGGCCACCGTCATTCCCGCCTCCGCCATCCCCATCTCCCTGCTCGGCACCTTTGCTCTCCTCTACATCCTCGGCTACAGCGTCAATATCCTCACCCTGCTTGCGCTGGTCTTGGCCATCGGGATTGTCGTCGACGACGCCATCGTCGTGCTGGAAAACATCGTCCGGCATCTTGAGGAGGGCATGTCGCCGGTCCAAGCCAGCCGTCAGGCCATGCAGGAGATCACCGGAGCCATCCTCGCCATCACCGCCAGCCTCATCGTTGTGTTTCTTCCCATTGCGTTCCAATCAGGCACCACCGGCATCCTCTTCCGGGAGTTCGCCATCACCCTCGCCGGGGCCGTCGCCATTTCCGCCTTCGTCGCCCTCACCCTCAGCCCCGCCCTCGGCGCCCACTTTCTCCGACCCACCACCTCCCCGTTGCCCGGCTTCATCCGCTGGTTCGAGCTGGGACTGGAAAAACTCTACCGTTTCTACGCCCGCAGCCTCGATGCCGCCCTCCGGCGGCGCGGACTCTGTCTCGGTCTTGGCGCCGGCATCCTCGCCCTCACCGTTCTTCTTTATCGCCTCATCCCCCAGGAATTCCTTCCCGAGGAGGACAAAGGCCTCATCGTGGCCGTCATCATCACCCCGGAGGGATCCACCAGCGAGGCCACTGACCAATACGTCCGGCAGGCCGAAAAGATCGTCTCGGAATATCCGGAAACCCGCGTCTTTTTCTCCGCCGTCGCCCTGGCCCGCGGCGCTCCCGGTCAGGCCAACCAGGGCATCATGTTCATTCGCCTGAAATCCGACCGTGACCGCACCGCCCAGCAGTTGGCCCGGCCCGGGGCGCGCGGTTCCATGTTCACCCGCATGATCACCGAGATCCGGGGTGCCGTGGTCATCCCGTTTCTTCCCAAGGCCGTCGGCCGCGGCTTTGGCGAGACCTTTCAAGTCGTGCTTCAGGGGGCCGACCTCGCCGTGCTCGAAAAAACCGGCCGGGCCCTGCGGGACGAGATTGACCAGGCCGGCTTCCTCAGCCAACCGCGCATCAACCTCAACTTCGAAAAGCCCCAGCTCAATTTGGACATCGACCGCGCCCGCGCGGCCAACCTCGGCATTTCCGTCCGCGACATTTCCGAGGCCCTCCAAATCCTGCTCGGGGGCCTCGACATCTCGCAGTTCAACTTTGAGGGCAAACAGTACGACGTCATCGCCCAGCTTCGCCGCGGCGACCGCCTCGTGCCCGACGAGCTCAATGTCCTCTTTGTCCGCACCCGCGGAGGCGAACTCGTCCCCATCCGCGACCTCGTCAAATCCAGCGAACGGGGTTCGGTGAGCTCCATCTCCCACTTCATGCGGCAGCGCAGTATCACCGTCAGCGGCCAGCCCCAAGGTGTCACCCTCGGGCAGGCCATCGAAAAAACCGAGGAGATCGGCCGCCGCCTCCTTCCTCCGGGCGTCACCCTGGAATTTGACGGCGAGGCCCGGGAGCTCCGCGCCGGCCGCGGCGAGGCCTGGCAAATCGTCGTGCTGGCTCTCCTCATCGTCTACATGGCCCTCGCGGCTCAGTTCGAGAGCCTGTCCCACCCCCTCACCATTATGGTGGCGGTTCCCCTCGGGGTGGTCGGTGCCCTTCTCCTGCTCTACGTCCTCGGCTTCATCAACCTGATGGCCGTCATCCCCCAATACGCCCCACCGGGAGCTTTGCCCGGCCCCCTCGCTTTCCTTTTCGGTCTGATGCCGGAAATTCCCTCGATGAACCTGAATCTCTACAGCCTCATCGGGCTCGTCCTTCTGGTCGGTCTCGTTACCAAAAACTCCATTCTCCTGGTCGAGTTCGCCAACCAGAAAAAGGCCGAAGGCTTTTCCGCCGAGGAAGCCATGCGTCAGGCCGGCGCCCTCCGCCTTCGCCCGATCCTGATGACCGCCCTTTCCACCACCATCGGGATTCTGCCCATCGCCCTCGGCCTTGGCGCCGGCGCGGAAAGCCGCCGTCCTCTCGGCGTGGCCGTGGTCGGCGGAATGCTCTCCTCCACCTTCCTCACCCTCTATCTGGTTCCGGTTTTTTACGTCACCCTCGACCGCCTGTTAGGCCGAAAACCTGCCCCCGCCCCGGTCTTGTCGCCCTCCTGAAGACCACTAGGTTTTTTCTATGACCATGGTCCTGCCCTACGCCGGCGAAGAGGCCCGCGAGCGGCGCGATATGCTGATCGCCGCTGCCTTTACTTTTCTTTACTTCCTCCTCGTCTCCTTTTTCTGGTTTTCTTCCGAGGCCATCACCCGCCTTCGCAAAACCGAGGACATCCCCCCGGTTCGCCAAATCACCTCCCTCAAACGCCTTCCTCCTCCCCCTCCTCAGGTCGCGGCTCCGCCGGACAGCCGCTTTGTCGATGCCTCGGGGCTCCAGGAATCAAAAAACGTTGATCCTCGGACTGCCCTGGAAAGTGACCGCAACACCGCCGCCGCCAGCAAGGTAATCACCGGCACGGACCCCACCTTGGGCGGGCAGGAAGGAAAAAAGGACGACTCGTTGACGATGCGGAACAGTCAATTTTCCCCGAACCAAGCCGCGCCCCCCCCCGCGGCCGCCTCTCCTGCCCGCCTCAGCCCCGTCGCTCCCCCGCCGAAACCGAAACCTGCCCCTTCCCCGGCCCTGCCCAAACCCCAAGACCAAACCAAAGTCATTCCCGGCCCCGGAACTCCCATCCAAAAAACCTCCACGGAGACCCCGCCCGACGCCACGCCCGATCAGTCCCAAGACACCACCCCCCCTACCCCTTCCGCCGCCCAAGCCGCCGCCGATGCTTCCGAATCCTCCTCTGCCATGGCTCCGCCTCCCGATATTTTCCGCGATCGCTCCGCAGTCTCAGGCGGCGCCCAGTTGGGCCAGGACGCCTCCTTCGCCTCCATGGCCACCGCCCTCGGTCGTTACCAGCACAAGCTCTACCTGGCCATCGGCTCCCGTTGGAACCTGCGCATTCAACAGACCATGGCCCAAATCGGCGTCGACCGGGTCGTGATCCGTTTCCATGTGAATCCGGACGGATCCATCTCGGATCTGGATGTGGTCCAAGGCAACCCGAACTCCATGCTCTCCGTCGTCAGTGCCGACTCCATTCAGCAGTCCAGCAAACTGATCGGACCATTTCCTGAGGACCTCAAAAAAGACAAACCCAACGGCTTCCCTTGGCAGTTAGCATTTCGCATTTACTAACTCTCCCCATGCAGGCTCGCCAATCCGCCAAACATCCCTAGTTTTTAACTTATGGATATCCCCATCATCAGTCACTTTTTCGGCCTCAAGATCAATCCCCTCATCATCCTCCTCATCCTCTTTCCGCTCTTTGCCGCCCTCATCTCCGGCTCCTTTCTCGCCACCACCATCTTTCTCCGCCTTCGCCGCGAACGGGTGACTCCCAAAGACATTGTGGATGCCATCCGCGCCCTCCGTCCCGGCGGCAACACCGAGACCCTCACCCGCCTCTGCGTTCGCAACGATTCCGCTCTCGCCCGGCTTGTCAACAGCTGCCTGGAACACGCTTCCCTCCCCCGCTCCGAGAATGTCGAAGTTCTGGAGACCGCGGCCCGCACGGAAGTCACCCGGTTGGAGCGCGGCCTCGTCTATTTGGAAATCTTTGTCGGCGCCTCCCCGCTGCTCGGCCTGGTCGGCACCGTCTCCGGCCTCATCACCATTTTTGCGGCCGTCGGTTCGGCCAATTCCGATCCGGAAAAAATCTCCGCGGGTATCGCCGAGGCGCTCCACACCACCGTGCTTGGCATCGGCACCGCCATCGTCATGCTTTTTCCCTTCACCTTCTTCAGCAAAAAAGTTGATACCATTGCCGTGGAATTGGAGGACCTTTCCATGCTCCTGCTCAAGAAGCTCTACACGGAGGAAGTGCCCGCCTGACGCCCGTCCGGGTTCGCCCGCGATGAAGTTCCATCCCACCCGCCGCCGCCGCGTGGAGATCAACGTCATTCCGTTGATCGATATCCTTTGCATGTTGCTCATCTTCTTCATCGTCACCACCTCCTTTAAAAAGAAGGTCGCCAACGTCGATGTCACCCCCCCGAAGTCTGAAAAGGGCAACGAAACGGTGGAGGACGCCAAGGCCCCGCCCGAACTCACCATGAAATCCTCCAAGGCGGAGGAGTACGCCAAAATCTTTGATACCGACAAGTTCCCCATTTATCTGGGCGATCAGCCCCTCAACCTGGATCCCAAGTCCGACACCTTCCGGGCCGACCTGGCCAAAGCCCTCAAGGACCGCGGGATCAAGAACGTGATTCTCAACTTTGACGAAACCACCCCCATCTCCGTCTTTTTTAAATTCTTCGATGCGTGTGAGGACGCCGGCGTGCCCATTTCCGTCCGCACCTCCAAGATCGGCAGCACGCCTCCCGGCCCCTGAAAAAAACCCCCGTTCTCCCCATCCGCCTCTACGGCGACCCTGTCCTTCGCCAGCCGGCCACCGCCGTCCGCCCGCCCGACCCCAAACTCTGCGAACTGGCGGCAGCTCTCGAAGCCACCATGAACGAGGCGGAGGGCGTCGGCTTGGCCGCCCCGCAGGTCGGCATCTCCCTCCAGATCGCCGTCATCGATCTTCGCAAGGTGGAAAAACGCCCCTCCAGCTTGGAAATCGGAGGCCAGCCGGTGGACTGGAAAAAGCATATGCCCCTCTTTTTTTGCAATCCCGTCCTCACCCTCACCCGCAAACGCGAGGACTCCAGCGAGGGCTGCCTTAGCTTTCCGGGCCTCCTCGGGGATGTCCGCCGCAGCCTCCGCATCCAGATGGACTACCTCGACCTGGAAGGAAAAAAAATGCGCCTCGCCGCGGGCGGCCTGCTGGCTCGCGCCATTCAGCACGAGGTTGATCATCTCATGGGCGTGCTGTTCATCGACCGGATGGAACCCGAGGTCCGTCGCCCCCTGAAGCCGGCCCTCGACGAACTCCTCGCCAAGGCCAAGGCGGGCACCGAAGCCCGCTGAACCCATGCTGATCCTCGCCGATGCGCTGGTCTCCACACCGGACCGCATCCTTCACCCCGGCCGACTCCGGGTTTCCGGCCGCACCATCCAGGAAGTCGGATCGGATCTCCAAGCGTTGCCGGGAGAAGAAGTTCTCGAACTGCCCGGTCTGACCCTGGCTCCCGGCTTTCTCAACCTGCACGCCCACCTGGAACTCTCCCCCCTCCACGGAAAAGTTGCGCCACGTCTTCCTTTTTCTGAATGGCTTCGGCAGATCCTTCTTTTGCTTCCCGGCCTGCATGCCACCGCGCGCACCGCCTCGATCCTGGAAGCTTCCCGCTCCGCATCTGAGTCCGGCACCACCACCATTCTTACGATCCTTTCCGATCCCCGCTCGTTGGCCGGACTCGCGGGCACTCTGCCCAGGATTTGGTGGGCGCTGGAATTCATGGATCTCCATGGGGATCCACAACCGGCCGTCCAAATGGATCGTTTGGCCGCGTGGCTCTCCCGCCATCCCGGCTGTGACTGGCACGCCGCCATCTCCCCCCACGCGCCCTACAGCGCCTCGACGGATCTCTACCGTGCCTGTGCTGGCCTCGCCCAGACCCTGCGCATGCCCTTTACGACCCACTGGGCCGAGTCGGCCGAGGAAGTGGAACTTTTTCAAACAGGAGGTGGATCCTTACGACCGCTCCTGCCCGATGGATGGATTCCTGGATCCCTTTCCGAGCGTTCTGGAGCTTTGCCCATGGGTTCGCTGCTGGCCCACGCCAATCATCTCAAGCTGGCCGACCTGCAAAACCTTCAAACCCGGGGTTGTTTCGTGGTTCACTGCCCCACCACCCACGCGTGGTTTGGTCGGGAATCCTTCGCTCTGCAAAAGTTCCGCCAGCAAAAACTGCCTGTCATCCTCGGCACCGACAGCCCCGCCAGCGGTGCCAACCCGTCCTTGGATTTGCGGGTCGAAGCTCGGGCCTTTCAACAAGCCCATCCCCAAATTTCGTGGTCGGAGATCTGGTCCATGCTCACCACCCTCCCCGCCTCGGCGCTCGGCCAAGCCGATCGCCTCGGCACCCTCACCCCTGGAGCCGAGGCTGATTGGATCGCCTGGCGTCTGCCCTCCGCCCCGGCTTCGTCCCCCCCGCCCCATCCCATCCCCGCCATTCTCACCTCCACTGAACCCGCCGAAATCATCAGCGTCGCCGGCCGCCTCCATCATCTTGAACGTACCTAGCATTTCCTCTCGTCCCTCTTTTGCCGCCTCGGCACGATAGGGACGATGGCTGCTTCCCTGACCGCCCTGTTGGAAGAAAGAAAAGTGTCCCGGTCCGCCCGTGGTTCCCAGCGGTCCCTGCCCACGGAAGCCGCCCCGCTCTCTTTTGCCGATAATGATTACTTGGGCCTCGCCCGCGAACCCCGGGTGGCCGAAGCCGCCGTCCGTGCCATTCGGGAATCGGGAACTGGCGCCCGCGCCGCCCGGCATCTGGCCGGCCCCTGCCCGGAGCACACCCGCCTGGAAAAGGGCTTGGCGGAGTGGAAAGGGACGGAGGCCGCTCTGGTCTTTGCTTCAGGCTATCAAACCCCCCTTGGCGTGATTCCCTCTCTGGTCGGGGTCAAAGACACCGTCCTGTTGGAGCGGAACGCCCACGCCTGCCTCTTTGACGGGGCTCGGCTCTCCGGTGCTCGTCTCCGCCTTTTTGCCCGAAACGACGCCGCCAGCCTTATGGAGATGCTGACCTCTTGCCGTCGGCTGAATCCGGAGGGAAAGATGCTGGTCGTTGCCGAATCCCTCCATTCCATGGACGGGGATTTCCTTGATCTCCGCAGCCTGGTGACTTGTAAAAACCACTTCGGTGCTTGGCTGCTGCTCGACGAAGCCCATGCGGGCGGGGTGACTGGACCCGAAGGCGCTGGCTGGGCGGCGGAGCAAGGGTGCGTAGCGGAGGTCGATGTGCAGATGGGAACGTTGGGTAAGTCGCTCGGGTCGGCCGGCGGATTCGTGGCCGCCCGCGCTCCGGTCATTGACCATTTCCTGAACGAGGCACGCACCTTCCTCTTTGGTACCGCCCCAGCCCCGGCTGCCATGGCCGCCGCCGGCCAGGCGTTGCAGATCATCCGCTCGGCGGAAGGAGCCAGCCTCCGCCGAAAATTGCAGGAAAACATTCAATTGTTTTCGGCGGAATCCCCGGAACCAAAACCCGGGCCGATCCAGACGCACCGCTGCCCCTCCAATGACCGGACGGTTCGTTCCCGGGATTTCCTCCGGGCCACTGGCATCGAGGTGGCCGCCATCCGCCCGCCCACCGTACCGGCAAGCACCGCCCGTCTGCGGATCAGCCTCTCTGCCCGGCACTCCGCGCCGGACATCCGCCGCCTGCTCGACGGTTTGGCCCGGCTCCGGGACGCGTGAGCGCAGCCGAGACGATCCGGCTCGACCGGAAACATCTCTGGCACCCCTTCACCGCAAATTCCGCTTGGATGGATGAATCCTTTCAACCCGTCAGCATTGTCGCGGGGGAAGGGAGCTGGTTGATCGACGCGGCCGGCCGCAGGTATCTGGACGGAAACTCCTCCATTTGGACCAACCTGCACGGCCACCGCCATCCCCGGCTCGACGAGGCCGTCCGGTCCCAATTAGGAAAAATCGCCCACTCCTCCTTTCTGGGCCTGACGCATGAGCCGGCCGCCCGCCTGGCGCAGGAACTTCTCGCCTTCGCCCAACCCGGCCCAGCATCGGCGCTGAATCGTGTTTTTTTTTCCGACGACGGCTCCACCGCCATGGAGGCCGGTCTGAAAATGATTGTGCAGTCCTTCGCCCAGACCGGCCAACCGCAGCGCATTCGGTTCGTCTCCCCCGCCGGCGCTTACCATGGGGATACCGTCGGCGCCATGAGTCTGGGCCCCAGCGACCACTTTCATCGCCGCTACCAGCCCCTTCTCTTTTCCTCCCGCCGGGTGATGGCGCCCTTTTGCTACCGCTGCCGCTTCAATCGGGCTCAACCGGAAAAAGCCGATGCCCGTTCCTATCGGCAATGCAACTTCGAGTGCGCCACCCAGGCCGAGGAGGCGATTGCCGAAACCGGAAAGGATTTGGCGGCCTGGGTGCTGGAGCCGCGCGTCCAAGGGGCCGCCGGGATGGTCATGCATCCGGAGGGATACGCACAACGGACCTGCGCGGCCGCCCGCCAGGCTGGTGCCCGAATCCTCCTCGACGAGGTGCTCACAGCCTTTGGCCGAACCGGTCCGGCCATGTCCTTCCACGCCGAAGGAATCGCCCCGGACGTCATCGCTCTGGCCAAAGGCCTCTCGGGAGGCTACCTGCCGCTCGCCGCGACCTTGGTGAGCGAGGAGATTTTTCGGGCCTTTGACGGTCCTGCGGAAAACACCTTTTTCCACGGCCACAGCTACACCGCCAACGCGCTCGGCTGTGCCGTGGCCCGGGCCAGTCTGGCTCTGCTGCAGGATCCCGCGGAGCAGAAGCGTCGGGCTGATTTGGCCCAAAACCTCCGCGAACTTTCTCAGGATTTTTGGAAACACCCCCAGGTCGGGGATGTCCGCCAAGAGGGCACCATTCTTGCGGTTGAAATTGTGGCCGCTCGCGCGACCCGGCGGCCTTTTCCGGCTACTGAGCGTCGGGGCGCCCGGATTTGCCAAACCGCCAGGGAATTCGGACTCCTCACGCGGCCGATCGGGGATGTCCTGATTCTGATGCCCCCTTACTCCACCACGGCCAACGAACTGCAACAGATGGTGGAAGCTCTCCGCAAAGCCTTGGCGAAGGAACTTCCGGCGTGAAGGGAATTTTTATCACCGGAACCGACACCGGGGTCGGCAAGACGTACTTCACCGCCCTGCTGACCCGGATGCTGCGGGCCCAAGGTATCCCGGCGGTCGCTCTCAAGCCGGTGGCGAGCGGCGATCGCGCTGATGCCCTCATCCTCCGCGAGGCGATGGGCGGGGCCTTGCCTGTACCCCAGATTAATCCCATCCACTTTGCTGTGCCCTTGGCACCGCATGCCGCGGGAATGCTGGAGAACCGTCCCTTCCCGTGGGACCAGTTGCGCTCCCACTGGCGGGAGATTTCTGAATCCCATCCGGGGCCCTTCTTAATCGAAGGGGTCGGGGGCTGGAGAGTGCCGCTGGATTCGAGCCGCACCGTGCGGGATTGGGCCCAAGAACTCGGCCTTCCGGTGGTGGTGATTTGCCGGGCCACCTTGGGCACCCTGAACCATACCCTGCTGACCCTGGATTCCATCCGCCAAACCGCCTTGCGGATTCCCGGTCTCGTGATGAACTTTGGGGCTGCCCCGGCGGACGAGGCTGCCCGCACCAACCCGGGAATTCTGGAAGCATGGTCAAACCTGCCGCTGGCCCCATTACCTGCCGGGGCCACCACGTTGGAAATTCCCGGATGGTTACGTTCGGTTCTGGTCTGATTCCACCGACCAGCGCGGATCCACGTCGCTTTGCCAGTCTGACTGTACCCCATCCAGGTGGCGTCGCGCCGTCACCGCTGCGATCATCGCGGCATTGTCCGTATTCCAACCCGCGACCGGCGTCAGGACATTTGCCCCCTCCCTCTGCGCAACCTGCTCCAAGGCCCGGGCCACCGCCTGATTGGCGCTGACCCCGCCGCTTACCGTCAAAAGTTTGCGCCCGGTCCGGCGGAGTCCCAGCCGACAGCGATCCGCCAGACACTCTGCGATCGCCGCCTGGACCTCCGCGCAGAAATGGGCCCGTGCGGTTCCCGGCTGGGCGATCTCTGGTTTTTTTTCAAGCAGGAGTCGCGCCGCGTTTTTCAGGCCGCTGAAACTAAAGTCTCCTTCCTCCGACCCTTTCATCGGCCGCGGCAGCTGGATTTTGCCGGCCTCCCCCCGCACCGACTCCCGCTCGATCTCCGGGCCTCCCGGATATCCCAGGCCCACCATTCTTGCTAATTTGTCGAACGCCTCACCGGCGGCATCGTCGCGGGTCCCGCCGACCATCCGGCGCTGCGAGGCGGAGGGCACGTCCACCAGCAGGGTGTGTCCTCCGCTGGCGATCAGGGCAAGATGCGGAAACTCGGGCCACTTCCCACGGGAGACAAACGGACTAAAGATGTGCCCTTCCAGGTGGTTGATGGCGTGAAAGGAGGATTGCCGCGCCCAGGCCAACGACTTTCCCAATGCCAGCCCCACCAACAAGGCCGGGGCCAGTCCGGGACCGGCGGTGGCGCCCACCGCCTCCAGGGGTCTTTCCCCGCTCAGCACCCCTTGGATGATTTCCGGCAAAAGCTCGAGGTGTTGCCGGACGGTGAGTTCCGGCACAATCCCGCCAAGAGCACGGCTCTCTTCCGGACGGGTGGCCAGCTTTTGTCCAAGGAGACGGATTCGGGATTCATCCGCCTCGACCAAGGCGGCGGCGGTCTCGTCGCAGGAAGTCTCGATGCCGAGGGCCCGCACGATTAGCGGGCCGGGGCCGTGCGCCGTGCCACCACTTTCCATCCCCGCAGCACATCCACCGCCCGCTCCAATGGCTCGTCCACCACTTCGGCTGTCGCCTGCCCCGACTTGCGAAGGCCGGGACTGCGGCTTTCATACAGGGCTTTTTCCTCAGCGGACGTCATCCGCGCCGTGATGTCCGGTTGGATGCCCACCCCGTGAATTTTTCGCCCCGACGGGGTGGTGTAGTGCGCCGTGGTGAGTCGCACCCCGACGGCTGGCGTCACCGGGGCACTGATGGCTTGCACCGTCTGCACGGACCCCTTTCCAAAAGTGAGTTCCCCCACCACCACCGCTCGGCCCAGATCCTGTAGGGCTCCGGCGACGATTTCCGCGGCACTGGCGGAATTCCCGTTGACCAGCACCACCGTGGGCCACTGCACCCTCCGGGCCGTTCCTTCGGCCAGGTACTCGCTTCGAGCCGCCGCCCCCTGCCTGCCTACCGTGGCCGTCACCAAGGTCCGCGGCGGAACAAAACGACTGACCAACTCCACCGCGCTGTCCACCAAACCACCTGGATTATCCCGCAAGTCCATCACCAACGCGACAGCTCCCTCCTTTCCCAACCGATCCATCGCCTGGTCGAACTCTGCCGCGGTCTTCTCCCCGAATTGGGTGATGCGCAGATAGCCGATTTTTTCGCCGCCGGTCAACCCTGCCGGGAGCAAACCAACATCCGCCAGGGTCGGGACTTGGATCACTTCCCGGACCAGCGGAACCTCCCATGTCCTCCCCTCGGTTGGGCGAAACAAAGTCAGGGTGACCGTGGACCCGGGCCGGCCTCGCAACTTTCGGATAGCCTCGGTCATGGTGAGTTTTTGGATGCCTTTTCCATCAATTTTGAAAATCCGGTCTCCGGGCATGAGGCCCGCCCGGAACGCCGGGCCACCCTGAATCGGCACATTGACGGTAAGCTGGTTGTCCACCATCCCGACCGAGATGCCGAGGCCTCCAAACTGCCCCTCCGTCTCCGTCCGAATCATCGCATAATTTTCTGGATCAAGAAACTGGCTGTGCGGATCCAACGAGGACAGCAACCCCCGGAGGGCGGAGTAGGTCAACTGGTCATAGTCGGTTTTTTCCGGCTGAAGGTAATCGTCCCGGATCAGCTCAACCACGTTGGCGAAAAGAAGCGCGCTGCGGTAACGACCCTCCTCCTCCTTGGAAGCGGTCTTGGGCTTGGTTTCTTGGGCAAACAGAACGGAAACCATCATTCCCCCGGCCAGAGTCGGGGCGAGGAAGTGCCGGAGACTCATTTTCTTGCGGGGGAGTCGAGGTTGGCCTCAAACCACCGGATCGTTTCCCGAAGCCCGTCTTCCAGGACAACCTTGGGTTCCCAACCGAGAATCTTTTTAGCCCGAGTGATGTCGGGTTGACGCTGCTTGGGATCGTCCACCGGCAGGGGCTTGCGGACGATCTCACTTTTTGTGCCGGTTAACCGCCGGATGCGTTCGGCGAATTCTAGGATAGTCAGTTCCCGCGGGTTACCGATGTTGACCGGCTCGTGAAAGTTGGACTGGGACAGGCGGTAAATCCCGTCAACCAGGTCGCTCACGAAGCAGAAACTCCGCGTCTGCTTACCGTCCCCAAAAACGGTAAGCGGCTCTCCCTTCAGGGCTTGGCCGATGAAAGCTGGCACCACCCGCCCATCCCGCAAGCGCATCCGCGGTCCATAGGTGTTGAAGATCCGGACGATCTTGGTGTCGACTTTATGGTAGCGGTGGTAAGCCATGGTCATCGCCTCGGCAAAACGCTTGGCCTCATCGTAGACACCACGCGGACCGATCGGATTCACATTTCCCCAATAGTCCTCCTTTTGCGGGTGGACTAGCGGGTCTCCGTAGCACTCGCTGGTGGAGGCCAGGAGGAACTTCGCCCCTTTGGCCTTGGCCAATCCCAGGGCGTTGTGGGTCCCCAGCGAGCCCACCTTGAGCGTTTGGATAGGCAGTTCGAGGTAATCAATCGGACTAGCCGGAGAAGCAAAATGAAACACGTAGTCTACCGCCCCTTCCACCTCAAGAAACTGGGTGACATCATGTCGGAGAAAGCGGAAATTCGCGTGGCCACCGAGAAGGTCCAAATTTCTTTCGTTGCCCGTGATTAGATTATCGATGGCCACGACCTGGTGGCCCTCTTGCAGAAGACGGTCAGTCAGATGGGAACCTAAAAATCCGGCTCCTCCCGTGACCACGCTGATTGGCATCCTTCTGGGCTAGAATCTTTTCCCTTCCAAGGCAAGCCGACGACTGGCATTTCCGTTGCTTCTGACTCAGGATACCCGAATGAACGGGCCTGCCAGCGGGGAAAAGGTCTTTTTTGGAAACTACGAGTTGGAAAGGGAACTGGGCCAAGGCGGCATGGGCACCGTCTACCTTGGCCGGGACCATGGGCTCAACCGCAAGGTGGCCTTAAAAATTCTAAGAGCCGACCTGAGTAACGATCCCGCCTTTGCGCAAAAGTTCTTGGAAGAGGTAGAGGTCACCGCCGCCCTTGCCCATCCCAATATTATTCGAGTCTACACTCTCGGAGAGCAGGACGGACGCCTCTATCTCGTCATGGAGCATTTGGACCAGCCCAGTCTTGAGCAAAAAATGGAGAAACTTGGAAAGATTCCCGAACGGGAAGTCTTGGAAATTGGTATCGGCATCGCCTCGGCGCTGCAATTCGCCCATGAGGAGACCGGCCTCATTCATCGCGACATCAAGCCGGGCAATATTCTCTTCGGCCGCGGTGACATCCCCAAGCTGGCCGATTTCGGATTGGCGGCAGGAGCTCGCACCGCACTAGGCCAACAGGACGAGATCTGGGGAACCCCTTACTATGTTTCCCCGGAGCGACTCAACCGGAAGGAGGAGGATTTACGTAGCGACATTTACTCCCTTGGCGCTGCCTTGTACCACATCTTAGCAGGGCGGGCTCCCTTTGAAGCAGAGACCGCAGAAGAAGTTGCCCAACGTCACCTGTTTGACCGCCCCCCACCTCTTCGAAGCCTTTGCCCCACCGCACAGGAACAAACTGTCATAACCTTGGACAAATGCCTCCAAAAGAACAGCGAACAAAGGTGGCAGAATTACCACGATCTTTTACTGCAACTGCAGGACGCGCGGCGCCGACTCGCCCCGCAATAAAGATCTATTGGGTCGAGAGCGTAGCTCCGGTTGCATTACTGGCAATGCCCAAGGAGACATTTTTGGAATTATCGGCCCGGAGGAACTCTGCAGAATTTCCGATCCGGTAAACGACCAGTCCTTTGCTTTTCCAGCTGTTCGTTGCGGAGGCCAGGGAAACGTTCGACGCCAAGGCGGTGGTTCCTATGTTCTTGGAGAGAAAAAGAGGAAGGAGTCCGTCATCGGAGGACGTCAAAGGCCCGTTCACCGCCCAGGCGATGTTGTTTGCAGTGATATTATTAGTCGAGGTTGCCGCCGTGTAGCCGTTTCCCGACAAGATTTTCGTGCTAGTGAGAAGGCCAAGACTGATCAGGTTGGCAAAATAGGCCGTGGAGGTAAAGGCGGTGTTGGTACCAAAGTAGTTTCCTTCGCTGTCGTTGGCGTAACCGAAGGCAATCAAGCCGCATTGGCGGATGTTGGATACGTCCACCTGTTGTTTGGCCTTGTCCAAACCCCCTTGAATCGCCGGAACTGCCAAACCCGCGAGCAACCCGATGATGCTGATCACCACCAGCAATTCGACGAGGGTAAAGGAGTTTGCCTTGAGTTTGCGAATCTGATGAAAGAATTTCTGCATTCATGGATCATCGTCCAAGCCACGCCCCCTGTCAAAGGGGAACTCACCCCCCGGCCCTTTCGACCCTGCTTGCCTATAACCTCCCGCCGGATCGGATCGCCACTCGACCGGCCGACCCGCGGGATTCCGCACGCCTTCTCTTGGTCCAGAGGGAATCCCAGAACCTCTCCAATCACCTGATCCGGGATCTTCCTACACTGCTTGCCTTGGGGGATGTTCTGGTTTTCAACAACTCCAAGGTCATTCCCGCCCGACTCATCTGCTCTCAAAATCGCACAGAACTTCTTCTCCTTGAGGAAACCAGCCCGGGTTGGTGGACTGCCCTCGGCACGCCCGCCAAACGCCTCGCCCCCGGCACCGACCTTTTTCCCGACCCCCTCCAGGGCCCCCTGCCAGACCAACCCCTGCTCCGCGTGGAAAAAACCATCCCCGGCGGCCAGCTGGTGATCCGTTGCCTTGGGGAAAAGTTCGACCTCCAGGCTTTCGGCCGTCCTCCGCTACCTCCCTATATCCTCAAGGCACGCAAGGCCCAGGGGAGCCCTGATTTCGACCCCGCCGACATTGCCTCCTACCAGACCACCTACGCCAAAATCCCCGGCTCCGTTGCCGCCCCCACCGCCGGACTTCACTTCACCCCGGAACTCTTAGCCCAACTCAACCATGCCTTTCTCACCCTCCATGTCGGCCTCGGCACCTTTCGCCCGATCAAGACCTCCGATTTTCGCGACCACCCCATGCACGAGGAAAAATACGAGATCGGCCCGGGGTTGGAGAAAAAAATCTCATCCGCCAATCGCGTCATCGCCGTCGGCACCACCTCCGCCCGCGTCTTGGAATCTGCTCCCCACCTCCAACCCCATGCTGGCAGCACCCAAGCGTTTATTTACCCACCTTACGACTTCAAAAGAGTGCGAGGCCTTCTCACCAATTTTCACC
>VHDM01000003.1 GCA_016876055.1 Verrucomicrobiota bacterium | reverse complement strand
AACCATGGCGGTAAATCTGGATGAAGTAGTGACGACGCTGAGCGGCCTGACCGTTCTCGAGGCGTCCGAACTCGTGAAGAAACTCGAAGACAAGTGGGGCGTGAGCGCGGCGGCACCCGTAGCGGTGGCGGCAGCGGCTCCGGCGGGCGGCGGCGCCGGTGGAGCAGCGGCGGAAGAGAAGACCACGTTTGAGGTCGTTCTCAAGGACGCGGGCGCCAACAAGATCGGCGTGATCAAGGAAGTCCGGGCGGTGGTGCCCGGCCTAGGTCTGGCCGATGCCAAAGCCCTGGTCGAAGGCGCACCCAAAACCGTCAAGGAGGGTGCCACCAAGGAGGAGGCGGCCGAGATCAAAAAGAAACTTGAGGCAGCGGGTGCCAAGGTGGAGGTCAAATAATCTAAGCCTGATCCCGGGTGACCGGGGCGAGGAGAATAAAAGCATGTCAAAAGCGGCCAAAGTAGAGCGGGTCAATTTCGGGCGGTTGCCCGAGACGGTGGAGATGCCGAACCTCATCGAGGTTCAGTTGGACTCCTACCGGTCCTTCCTCCAGGAGGACATCACCCCGAAGAACCGGAAAAATTACGGCCTTCAGGCCGTCTTCCGGGAGGTCTTCCCGATCGAGTCGTACGACGAGAAGATCAAACTCGACTTCAGCCACTATGAGCTCGGGACGGCCAAAATGGGTCCGATCGAGTGCCTGCGGGAGGGCGTGACCTTTGCCGCACCCCTCTACGTGACGTTTGCCCTGCACAATGAGGGATCAACCATCGAGGAGCGCGTCTACATGGGCGAACTCCCGCTGATGACCCGACAGGGGACCTTCATCGTGAACGGCGCCGAACGGGCCATCGTCAGTCAGTTGCACCGTTCCCCGGGTATCTGCTTTGAGTCCAGTGTCCATGCGAACGGGAAGATTCTGCACAGCTATCGAATCATTCCGGACCGCGGTTCCTGGCTCGAGGTGTCCTACGACACTTCCGACCTGCTTTATGTCCATCTCGACCGCCGGAAGCGCCGAAGGAAGTTCCTCCTCACGACGCTGCTGCGGGCGTTGGACTACAGCACGGACGAAGACATTATCTCCCTGTTCTACCGGATTGAGAGCCTCAAGCTTTCCGAAGGACTGGAGGAAAATGAACTCAGTCAAAAGGTGCTGATCAAGGAGGTGAGAGACACGGCGAACGCTGACCTAGTGGTCGCCCGTGCGTTCGAACCCCTGACCAAAGGCGTGGTGCGGCAGTTGCTGGATCTTGGGCTAAAGAGCGCCGAGGTGGTCGACATCCGCGTGGACGACACGATCCTGAAGTGTCTCAAGAAGGATCCGGCCAAGGATACAGAAGGCGCGCTGAAGGAAATTTACCGCAAGCTGCGCCCGGGCGATCCGCCCACCGTCACCAACGCCAAGGCGCTGCTCAAGCGTCTTTTCTTCGATCCCAAGCGGTACGACATCGGCCGCGTCGGCCGTCACAAGCTGAACCAGAAGCTCGGCATTCAAACCGACCTGGAAATCCGGATCCTCACCAAAGAGGATGTCGTGGCGGCAACCAGTTACCTGATCAACCTGCGCCTTGGCGAGGGGACCACTGACGACATCGACCATCTCGGCAGTCGCCGTGTGCGGACCGTCGGGGAACTTCTTTCCAACCAATGCCGGACCGGCCTCAGCCGAACCGAGCGTCTCGTCAAGGAGCGGATGACCCTTTTCGACGTGAACACGGAGGGCATGACGCCCCAGAAACTGATCAACCCGAAGGCCCTGTCTGCGGTGATCCGCGACTTTTTCGGCCGAAGCCAACTATCCCAATTGATGGACCAGACCAATCCGCTCAGCGAATTGACCCACAAGCGCCGTCTTTCGGCCCTTGGACCGGGGGGGTTGAGCCGCGACCGTGCCGGGTTTGAGGTGCGCGATGTGCACCCGTCCCACTACGGGCGAATTTGCCCGATCGAGACGCCGGAAGGCCCCAACATCGGGCTGATTTCCAGTCTTTCGACCCATGCCCGGATCAATGAGTTCGGCTTCATCGAAACGCCCTACCGCAAGGTCGAAAACGGCCGGGTGCGGGAGGATCTCGACTTCCTGACCGCCGACCTGGAGGAAAACTTTATCGTGGCCCAGGCAAACTCCGCCATTGATGGCCACGGCAAGTTCACCTCGCCGAAGGTCTCCGTCCGCTACCGCGGGGAGTTCCTCGAGGTCGAACCCGACAAGGTTCACTACATGGATGTTTCGCCCAAGCAGCTCGTCTCCGTGGCGGCTTCGCTGATTCCATTCCTGGAGCACGACGACGCCAACCGCGCACTGATGGGTTCCAACATGCAACGCCAAGGCGTGCCGCTGATGCTTTCCGAAGCGCCGGTCGTCGGCACGGGTATGGAGGGCAAGGTGGCCCGCGATTCCTACGCCATGGTGATCAGTGAAGGGTCGGGAAAAGTGGCCTCGGTCACGGCCCACCAGATCCTGGTCACCGAGGATGGGGAGGCTCCCGAAAACCGGAAACGCCTCAAGACCGATCCGGACAAGGGAATCTACGTCTACAACCTCCGCAAGTTCATGCGTTCGAACAACGGCACCTGCATCAACCAAAAGCCGATCGTGAAGGTCGGCCAGCGGGTGACCAAAGGCATGGTGATCGCCGACGGACCCTGCACGGACGGCGGCGAACTGGCTCTTGGGCGTAACGTGGTCGTGGCCTTCATGCCGTGGCACGGATACAACTTCGAGGACGCCATCCTCCTCAACCAGCGGTTGGTCAAGGAGGATGTCTACACCTCCATCCACATCGAGGAATTTGAAATCTCCGCCCGGGACACAAAGCTCGGACCGGAAGAAATCACCCGGGATATTCCGAACGTCGGCGACGAGGCCCTGAAGAACCTCGGACCGGACGGCGTGGTGCGCGTTGGGGCGGAGGTGAAAGCGGGCGACATTCTCGTCGGCAAGATCACCCCCAAGAGCGAAACCGAACTGGCTCCCGAAGAGCGCCTGTTGCGCGCAATCTTTGGCGAAAAGGCCGCGGACGTGAAGGACAGCTCCTTGGTGGTACCGTCCGGCTCCGCCGGCATCGTCATGGATGTGAAGGTCACGGGTGGTGGCCTCAAGAAAGACGCCATCAAGCTGGCCCCGGGCGAGGCGAAAAAGCATACCAAGACCGTCGAAGACAAGTTCATCAAGAAATATGCGGAGCTGAAGGAGGAACTGACCCAGTCCCTCTCCAACATTCTGCTCAATGAAAAGATTCCCCTCGACGTGGTTAATGCGGAAACCGGAGAAATCATTATTCCGGCGAACCGCAAGATCACCAAGACGCTGCTGCGAAAAATCGCCGATGTGTACAACCATATCGAAATCGATCCGAGCCCGATCCGGATCAAGATCCGCGAAATCATTTCCAGCTTCGAACAGAAGTTTAATCAGCTCTCCAATGAAAAGGAGGTGGAGCTGGAGCGGGTGGAAGCCGGTGAAGATATCGATCCTGGCATTATCAAGCAGGTCAAAGTCTATGTGGCTGCCAAGCGGAAGATTTCCGTGGGTGACAAAATGGCGGGCCGGCATGGGAACAAGGGCGTGGTTGCCAAGATTGTTCCCGAAGAGGACATGCCGTACCTGCCGGACGGCACCCCGGTGGACATCATCCTCAATCCGCTTGGCGTGCCTTCGCGCATGAATGTCGGGCAGGTGTTGGAAACCCATTTGGGGATCGCCGCCCGGGCCCTCGGCTTCAACGTGGCGACGCCGGTGTTCGACGGCATCAGCGAGACCAAGATCCGGGACTTCCTCAAGAAGGCGAAACTGGATGAGGACGGCAAGTCCCTCCTGCTGGACGGGCGCACGGGCGAACCGTTCGACCAGCGGGTCGTGGTCGGCCTGATTTATATGATGAAACTGCACCACCTGGTTGCGGATAAGATCCATGCTCGTGCGGTCGGTCCATACTCGCTCGTCACCCAGCAACCGCTGGGCGGCAAGGCGCAATACGGCGGTCAGCGGTACGGAGAGATGGAGGTGTGGGCGATGGAGGCGTATGGCGCCGCTTACACCCTCCAGGAACTCCTCACCGTGAAGTCCGACGACGTGGCCGGGCGCACCCGCATTTATGAAAGTATCGTGAAGGGGGACAACTCGCTCGAAGCCGGCACGCCGGAATCGTTCAACGTCCTCATCAAGGAAATGCAGAGCCTCTGTCTTGACGTGAAGGTTGGCGAACGCAGCCGCGTCGTGGACGAGGATTTGCAGAAACCCAGCCCGCTGGAAGTCATTGCTGCTTAACCCCTATCCCAAGAGAACCATCCCCCCATGAACAAACAGACCCAATCCGCCCGCGAAATCCTCGGCATGGAGCGCTCCGTCGGCTTCGACGAAGTGAGCATCGCCGTCGCCTCCCCGGAGGCGATCCTGTCCTGGAGCCGCGGTGAGACGAAGAACCCCGAAACCATCAACTACCGGACGTTCAAGCCGGAGAAGGGCGGGTTGTTCTGCGAGCGGATCTTCGGGCCGACCAAGGATTACGAATGCTCCTGCGGAAAGTACAAGCGGATCAAGTTCAAGGGTGTCATCTGCGACCGTTGCGGCGTCGAGGTCACCCTGGCGCGCGTGCGGCGCGAACGTATGGGCCACATTGAGCTGGCCGTGCCGGTCAGCCACATCTGGTTCTACAAGTGTATGCCCAGCCGTCTCGGCCTGATGATGGACATGACCGCCCGTGAGCTGGAGCGGGTGATCTACTACGAGGATTATCTGGTCATCGATGAGGGAAAGACGCCGCTGAAGCCGAAGCAGCTCCTGACGGAGACCGAATATCGCGAGGCCCAGGAGCAATACGGGGATTCCTTCGTTGCCAAGATGGGCGCCGAGGCGATCCGGGACGTTTTCAAGAAGATCGATCTGGACGAGTTGGCCGTGGAATTGGAACAGCAGCTGGAACAGACCCGCAGCAAGCAGACCCGCAAGAAGGTCGCCAAGCGGCTGAAGCTGGTACAGGGCTTTATCCAGGCCGGGGCCCGTCCGGAGTGGATGGTTCTTGAAGTGCTGCCGGTGATCCCCCCAGATCTCCGTCCGTTGGTGCCGTTGGAAGGTGGCCGTTTTGCCACGTCCGACCTGAATGACCTTTATCGCCGGGTGATCAACCGGAACAACCGTCTCCGCAATCTCCTCCAGTTGAAGACCCCCGAGGTCATCATCCGCAACGAAAAGCGGATGTTGCAGGAGGCGGTCGACGCCCTCATGGACAACGGCCGCCACGGCCGGGCAGTCACCGGGGCAGGGAACCGCCCGCTCAAGTCACTTTCCGACATGCTCAAGGGCAAGACTGGTCGTTTCCGGATGAACCTGCTCGGCAAGCGCGTCGACTACTCCGGCCGTTCCGTGATTGTGATCGGGCCTGAGCTGAAGCTGAACGAGTGCGGTCTGCCCAAGAAGATGGCGTTGGTGCTCTTTGAGCCCTTCATTATCCGCCGGCTCAAGGAGCTCGGCCAGGTGCACACCGTCCGCAGCGCCAAGAAGATGATCGAGAAGCGGGAATCCATTGTGTGGGACACCCTCGACGAGGTGACCCGCGAGCATCCCGTCCTTCTGAACCGCGCCCCGACGCTGCACCGTCTATCCGTGCAGGCGTTTGAGCCGAAACTTATTGAAGGCGACGCCATCCGGATTCATCCGCTGGTTTGCACCGCCTATAACGCGGACTTCGACGGTGACCAGATGGCGGTGCACGTGCCGCTCAGCGTGGAAGCCCAGCTCGAGGCCCGGCTGCTCATGCTGGCCCCGAACAACATCTTCGGCCCCAGCAACGGCCGCCCGATCACCACGCCCAGCCAGGACATCACCCTGGGTTGCTACTATCTCACCCAAAACCCGGTCCGTTCGACGGAGAAGGTGGAGAAGAAAAAGCGGTTGAGCGTTTTTGCGAACGCCGACGAGGTCGATTTCGCGGTGAGCGAGGGGAGCATCAAGACCCACGACTTCATCCTCTTCAAGAATCCGGATTTCGGGAAGGAAACCGTATTCGGGGACGCGACCAAGAAGTTCATTGAAACCACCCCCGGCCGGGTCCGCTTCAACGGCATCTGGCCGTCGGAGGTTGGTTTCTTCAACAAGGCCGCTGGCAAGAAGCAACTCGGGGAGATCATTCTCCGCTGCTACGAAAAGTGCGGTCACAACACGACGGTGGAGTGCCTCGACAAGCTGAAGGATCTCGGCTTCTCTTCCGCCACCCGGGCGGGTGTTTCCATCGGGATCGATGACATGATCATCCCCGAAGACAAACCGCAGGTGATCGACCGGGCCCGCCAGGCGGTGGGACAAGTCGAGAAGCAGTACCGGATGGGTGCCATCACGGACGGTGAGCGTTACAACAAAATCGTCGATATCTGGACCCAGGCGACCGAAGAAATCTCCGCCGCCATGTACCGCACCCTTGAGCACAACGAGGGCCGCAAGGACTTCAACCCCGTCTACCTCATGGTGGATTCCGGGGCACGAGGCAACCGCAACCAGGTCCGCCAGTTGGCGGGCATGCGCGGACTGATGGCCAAGCCCTCGGGCGAAATCATCGAGCGGCCGATTACGGCCAGCTTCCGTGAGGGTCTGTCCGTGTTGGAGTATTTCATCTCGACCCACGGCGCCCGCAAGGGTTTGGCTGACACCGCTCTCAAGACCGCGGACTCGGGCTACATGACCCGCAAGCTTTGCGACGTGGCCATGGACATCATTATCCGCGAGCCGGATTGCGGCACCGAACGGGGCATTTGGGTCAAAGCCATCCTGGAGGGGGACGATGAGATCGTCCGCTTGCGCGACCGCATTTACGGCCGGACCTCCGTGGACGACATCGTGGACCCGGTTAGCAAGAAAAAGGTGGTGGCTGCGGGCGAAATTATCAGCGAGAAGGCGGCCATCGCGATTGAGGCTCTCGGTATGGAGCGGGTCAAGATCCGGTCTGCCCTGACCTGTGAAACCAAGCGGGGCGTTTGCGCCGCCTGCTACGGTCTGAACCTGGCCACCAATCAAAGCGCCAAGCTCGGCGAGGCGGTCGGGATCATCGCGGCCCAGTCAATCGGCGAGCCCGGCACGCAGCTGACCATGCGGACGTTTCACATCGGTGGGACGGCCTCCCAGGTCTTCAAACAGCCGCAAATCAAGGCGAAGCACGACGGCACGGTGCAGTACACTGACCTTCGCACGGTGAAGGCCCTCGAAGGACACGACATTGTGCTGAACAAGAACGGATTCATCAGCATCCACGCTGAGGATGGCCGCGAACTGGAGCGTTACCCGGTGGTGATCGGCTCCATGATCTCGGTGCCCGAAGGTGGTAAGGTCAAAAAGGGTCAGAGTTTTGTCCAGTGGGATCCCTACAACATATCCATTCTGACCGAAAAGGCCGGGCGTGTGGAGTTCAAGGACATCCTCGAAGGAGTGACCATGAAACGCGAGACCGACGAGACCACCAAGCTCGTCGGCACGGTGATCATCGAACACAAGGAAGACCTGCACCCCCAGATCGCCATTGTGGACGAGGCGGGCGCGGTGGTGGCAGCGTACAGCATCCCGGCCGGAGCCCACATTGAAGTGAAGGACGGGGAGAAAGTGCGCGCCGGACAACGGATGGCGAAGACGCCCCGGAAAGTCACCAAGACCAAGGATATCACCGGCGGTCTGCCGCGGGTGGCCGAGCTGTTCGAGGCCCGGCGTCCCAAGGATGCGGCCGAGATCGCCAAGATCGACGGGATTATCGACCTGCAGGGCAACGTCCGCGGGAAAAAGAAGCTCGTCATCAAGGATGCGGAGACCGGTGTGGAAGAAGAGCATCTCATTCCGCTGTCCAAGCACCTGATCGTTTACAAGGGCGACACGGTGAAAAAGGGTCAGCAGCTTACCGAAGGTCCGGTGGTGCCGCATGAAATCCTCGAGGTTTGCGGACCGCAGGAGCTCCAGGAGTACCTCGTCAACGAGGTGCAGGAGGTCTACCGGCTGCAGGGCGTCGAGATCAACGACAAGCACATTGAGATCATCGTCCGTCAGATGCTGCGCAAGGTGAAGATCACCGAGCCGGGCGACACCCGCTTCCTTTGGGGCGAACAGATCGACCGGATGGCCTTTGAGGAGGAGAACAAGGAGATTGAAGGGAAGGGCGGAAAGCCGGCCGAGGCGACTCCGGTGTTGCTGGGGATCACCAAGGCCTCGCTGGAAACCGACAGCTTCATCTCGGCGGCCTCCTTCCAGGACACCACCCGGGTTCTTACCGATGCGGCCACGCTGGGTAAAATCGACAAGCTGCAGGGCTTCAAGGAGAACGTGATCATGGGTCACCTCATCCCGGCCGGAACAGGCTTCAGCGCCTACCGGAAGATTAAGCTTCTGCATCTCGGTGAGCCTGTGGGAGATCCGCTCGTTGTGACCGCGCCAGAGGAGGAGAGGTCCCGAAAGGTGGCTCTCGATATCCCAACGGCTTTGGCCAGCTGACCCGAAAAAACCTCGGAAAACCCTTGTCAACAAAGGGCTTTGTAGGCAGGGTTTTCAGTTCCGCTGTCATCCGACCGGAGCCTGAAAGGGAATAGCCGGATTAGGTCAGTCGGCATGTGAAGGTCTGAGGAGATCTTCCTCCATGCGTGCGCCACGCGCTTCATGGAACCCGCCAAGGGGATGCTTGCTGTCTAGGGACGTCTGCGGGGGAGAACGAAATGCCGACGATCAACCAGTTGGTGCGATTTGGCCGGGCCGCCCTCAAGCGCGGCACGAAGGCCCCCGCCCTGCACGGTTGCCCCCAGCGCCGCGGCGTCTGTCTCCAGGTGATGACCCGCACGCCGAAAAAGCCGAATTCCGCTTTGCGCAAGGTTGCCAAAGTCCGCCTGACCAACGGGGAAGAGGTCATCGCCTACATCCCCGGAGAAAACCATAATCTGCAGGAACACTCCATCGTCCTCGTCCGAGGCGGCCGTGTGAAGGACTTGCCCGGCGTCCGTTACCACATCGTCCGCGGTACCCTCGACGCCCTCGGTGCCTCCGGTCCCAGCAACACCAACAAGCTTGCCCGTCTCGTTTCCCGATCCAAATACGGCGTCAAACGTCCCAAAGGCGGCGGCGCAGCCAAAGCGGCGGCCGAGGCCAAGCCGGCCAAGGCCTAAGGAGAAGAAGGTATGTCCCGCCGTCGTCGTCATGAATCCCGCCCGATCCACGCGGATCCCGTTTACGAAAGCCCGCTGGTCGGCCGGATGATCGGTTACGTGCTGCGCCGCGGCAAACTCTCCACCGCCAGCCGCCTGGTTTACAACGCCATTAAGCGTGCCAACGAGGGCGGCGCGGGCGGGGACCCGCTCGCCGTCGTCACGAAGGCAGTCGACAACGTGAAGCCCCGTCTCGAGGTGAAGTCCCGCCGCGTTGGCGGCGCCACCTACCAGGTGCCGGTGGAAACCAGCCCGGAACGCCAACTCTCCCTCGCGCTCCGCTGGATCGTGGATCTCGCCAATAACCGCAAGGGAGTCGCTTTTGAGAGAGCCCTCGCCCAGGAAATCCGCGATGCCGCGGCCGGGCAGGGCAACGCCGTGAAGAAGCGGGACGAAACCCACCGCATGGCGCAGGCCAACCGGGCCTTCGCCCACCTGCGCTGGTAAGGAGACGACCATGCCTCCCGCCGCCAACGGAGCCACCCGGCCCTACACCCTCGAGCGCACCCGCAACATCGGGATCTGTGCGCACATCGACGCCGGGAAGACCACGCTGACGGAGCGGATTCTTTTTTACACCGGTAGCATCCACAAGATCGGTGAGGTGCACGAAGGCACCACCGTGACCGACTGGATGGAGCAGGAACGCGAGCGCGGCATCACCATCACCTCCGCCGCCACCACCTGCTTCTGGCCGGTGCGCGAAGAGCCCGGCCTGGTGAAGTCCTTCGAGAAGACCAAGAACCGCATCAACATCATCGACACTCCCGGACACGTCGACTTTACCGCCGAGGTGGAGCGCTCCCTCCGGGTGCTCGACGGTGCGATTGCGGTGTTCTGCGGGGTGGCCGGGGTGCAGCCGCAGAGTGAGACGGTTTGGCGGCAGGCCAACAAGTACGGGGTGCCGCGGATCGCTTTCGTCAATAAAATGGACCGCACGGGCGCGGATTTTGAGAAGGCCGTCCATGAAATGCGGACCAAGTTGGGCGCCAACGCGGTGCCGATTCTTCTTCCGCTCGGCAAGGAAGACAAACTCCTGGGCCAGATCGATTTGATCAACCAAAAGGCGTTTCTTTACACCGATAGCAAAAACCTTGGTTCAACCTATGAGATCGCCGACATCCCGGCCGAATTCAAGGATGAGGCCAAAAAGGGTTTGGATCGGCTCGTTGAAGCCGTGGCCGACGTCGATGAGGAAGTGGCTAACCTGTTCCTGGAGGAAAAACGTCCGACTGCCAAGCAGCTCAAGGAAGCCATCCGCCGGGTGGTGATCGCCAACAAGCTGGTGCCGGTGGTGGGGGGCTCCGCCTTCAAAAACAAAGGCGTGCAAGCCTTGGTCGACGCGGTGGTGGAATACCTTCCCAGCCCGATCGACATTCCCCCGGCGGTGGGGCACAGCACGGAGAATCCCGAAGAGCGGATTCCTGTGAAGGTGGATGATGGCGAGAAATTCTGCTCGCTGGCCTTCAAGCTCTGGACCGATCCCTACGTGGGCAAACTGATCTTCTTCCGCGTTTACTCCGGCAAGCTCAGCAAGGGCGAGTTCATCTACAACTCCCGCACCCGGAAACGGGAGCGGGTCAGCCGCCTTGTCCAGATCCAGGCCGACAAGCGGGAAGATATCGACACGGTTTTCGCGGGGGATATCGCCGCCACGGTAGGTCTGAAGGACATCGCCACCGGGGACACCCTTTGCAACGAAGAGTTTGAAATCACCCTCGAACCACCCAGTTTTCCGGAGCCGGTGATCTCGATGGCGGTGGAACCGAAGACCAAGGGCGATCGCGAAAAGATGGGCGAGGCCCTGCAGCGCCTGTCCGAAGAGGATCCGACTTTTATGGTGAAGACCAACGAGGAGACCGGCCAGACCATCATCAGCGGGATGGGCGAGCTCCACCTCGAGATCATTTGCGATCGTCTCAAGCGCGAGTTTAGCGTGGAAACCAACGCGGGCGCCCCGCAGATCGCCTACCGGGAAACCATCACCAAATCTTCACCGGGTGAGGGGAAGCTGATCAAACAGTCCGGTGGTCGTGGCCAGTATGGCCACGTCATTTTGCAGGTTGCCCCCCAGGAGCGCGGCAAAGGGATCGAGATCGAGAACAAGGTCACCGGCGGGAACATCCCCAAGGAGTACATCCCGGCGGTGAAGAAGGGCGTGGAAGAGGCCCTGCTCAACGGCGTCATCCACGGCAGCCCGGTGATCGACATGAAGATCCAGATCATGGACGGCTCCTATCACGAGGTGGATTCGAACGAGTTGGCCTTCAAGATGGCGGCGATTTTTGCGGTGAAGGACGCCATGCAGAAGGCCGGTCCGATCCTGTTGGAGCCGATCATGTCGGTGGAGTGCTCCACGCCCGACGAGTTCCAGGGCGACATTCTCGGCGACATCAACCGCCGTCGCGGAAAGATTATGAATGTGGATTCCAAGAATCTGACCTCGGTGGTGAAGGCCGAGGTGCCGCTGGCCGAAATGTTCGGTTACGTGAACACGATTCGATCCTTGTCCCGCGGCCGCGCCGCCTACTCCATGGAGCCGTCCCACTTTGAGCAGGTGCCGTCCAGCGTTCTGGCGGCCGTGACGCAGCAAAAGAAAGGATAAGCCATGCCCGCGACCCGCATCCGCATCCGCCTCAAGTCCTTTGACTACCGCCTCCTCGACAAGGCGGCCGGCGAGATCGCCGAAACCGCGAATCGCACCGGTTCCCGCGTGGCCGGCCCGATCCCGCTGCCGACCAAGATCGAGCGCTACACCGTCAACCGCTCCCCGCACTGCGACAAGAAGAGCATGGAGCAGTTCGAGATCCGCACCCACAAGCGGCTCCTCGATATCCTTGAGCCCTCCGGAAAGACCGTGGACGAGCTGAAGAAGCTCAACCTCCCGGCCGGGGTGGACATCACCATCAAGATTTAAAGGAGAAACCATGATCGAGCGTTTTGGCATGATCGGAAAGAAGGTGGGCATGACCCGGGTCTATGACGACCAGGGCCAAGCCACCGCCGTGACCGTCATTTCCGCTGAAACCAACACCGTGTACGAGGTTCGCACCCCTGAGAAAAACGGGGTGAAGGCCGTGGTGATGGGGACCGGCGAACGCAAAGCCACGCGCACCAACAAGGCGCAGCGGGTGGCGTTTGAGAAGCAGGGGAGGAAGAACCCCCTCGCGCTCCGCCAGTTCCGGGCGGCTCCGGCCGACCTGGCCGCGGGCGCCGAGGTGAACCTGACCCGTTTCAAGGCCGGCCAACTGGTCGACGTGCTCGGAGTTTCCAAGGGCAAGGGCTTCCACGGGGTCATGCGGAAGCACAACTACGCCGGACAGGCGGACGCTCACGGTTCCACCACCCACCGCCGGAACGGAGCCATCGGTTGCCGTTCCACCCCCGGCCGCGTCTATAAGAACGCGGGCATGCCCGGGACGTTCGGTGGCGACAACTGCACCGTCCAGAATCTGAAGGTCGTCCAGGTCCGGGAGAACGACAAGCTCCTGCTGGTGCGCGGAGCGGTGCCGGGTCCGAACGGCAGCCTGGTGATCGTGCGTGACGCCATCAAAGCCGAGGTGAAGGCCTGAAAAATTTTCGATGAGCAAATCCAAAGCCATCAACCTTGCCGCCGCCGAGAAAGCCCTCGGGGTGGAGCTGTACAAGAACCGCAAGGCCAGCCAGGCGTTGCACGAGGCGGTGACCGCCTACCGTGCCGCCCGCCGTTCCGGCACGCATAGCACACTGACCAAGGCCACCGTCGATCTCTCCGGCAAGAAGCCGTGGAGACAGAAGGGGACCGGCCGCGCCCGGGCGGGTTACAAGTCCTCGCCCGTTTGGGTGGGCGGTGGCGTGGCGTTCGGTCCGAAACCCCGCGACTACCGCAAGAATCTTCCCAAGACCGTTCTCAAGACCGCCCTGCGTCGCGCGATCAGCGATATCGCCAGCAAGGGGACGCTCCACACCGGCTCCGTGCCGGCCCTGAAGGCGCCGAAGACCAAGGAACTGATCGGTTGGATCAAGGATTCCGGTCTACCGCTTTCCTGCCTTATCGTGACCTCCAAGCAGCCGGAAAAGAATTTGCTCAAGGCCGCGCAAAATCTCCGCGAGGTGGATCTGCGCACCGCCCGGGAAGTGAATGCCGAGGATTTGATGCGCCGCCGCCAGGTGCTGATCGCCGAGGACGCCTGGACTGAGCTGGGCAAGCGTCTGCAGAAGCCCGCCAAAACCGAGGCGAAGCCATGAGATCGCCCACCGAGGTCATCCACCGTCCTTGTGTTTCCGAGAAGGGGACCCGGCTGGCTTCCGCCCATAACCAGTATCTTTTCGAGGTAGCGCCGGACGCCACCAAGCTCGAGATCCGCCAGGCGATCAGCTCGCTGTTCGGTAAAAAGGTCCTTCGCGTGAACACTTTTCGCCGCAGCGGCAAAACCCGCCGTTCCCGCCGGGGTGAGCCGGGCCGCAAAAACCATACCAAGCGGGCGATCGTGACGCTGGCTGCAGGTCAAAAGATCGAAACCGCCTAAGGAGCACGACCATGGCCCTCAAAGAATTCCGTCCGCTGACCCCGTCGCTCCGCTACACAGTGCTCCGGGACTTCTCGGAACTGACCCGGGAGTCCAAACCTGAGAAAAAGCTTCTCGAGATCAAGCGCCGGACGGGTGGCCGGAACGCCTACGGACGAATGACCTCCCGCCACCGCGGCGGAGGTCATAAAAAGAAGTTCCGGATTATCGAGTGGAACCGGCGCAAGCGTCCCAGCCCCGGCAGGGTCCTTGGGATTCAATATGATCCGAACCGGTCCGCCCGGCTGGCTTTGGTGGAATACGGCCCCAAGGATCGCGCCTACATCCTCTCACCCGAAGGTCTGCAGGTCGGTGCCCAAGTGGCGGCCGGTCCCTCGGCTCCGGCGGAAATCGGCAACGCGCTGCCGCTGCGCAAGATTCCCCTTGGCCTACCCCTGCACAATTTGGAACTGGCCCCAGGCAAGGGTGCGCAGATTGTCCGTTCCGCCGGAACGGCCGCCATTTGCACGGCCATCGACGGGGATTATGCGCTCCTGAAATTGCCCTCCGGGGAGGTCCGCCGAGTACACGCTGATTGCTATGCCACGATCGGACAAGTGGGGAACGTGGCCCACGAAAAAGTTACTTTAGGAAAAGCGGGGCGCGCCCGGTGGCTGGGCCGGCGGCCCCATGTCCGGGGCATGGTCATGAATCCGATCGACCACCCGATGGGTGGGGGTCAGGGCAAGAGCAAGGGTGGCGGCGGCCGCCAACATCCGGTTTCTCCGTGGGGCCAGCTGGCCAAAGGCCTGAAGACCCGCCACCGCCACAAGCCCTCCAACCGGTTCATTGTGCAGGACCGGAGAAAGAAGAAGAGCTCATGAGTCGCAGTCTGAAAAAGGGTCCGTTCATGGACGACCACCTGATGATCAAGGTGCAGAAAATGGGGACTTCCAAAAAGCCGATCAAGACCTGGTCCCGGCGTTCCATGATCGCGCCCGAATTCGTCGGCCACACTTTTCTGGTCCACAACGGCAAGGCATTCAACCCGGTATTTGTGACCGAAAATATGGTCGGGCACCGGCTGGGGGAGTTTTCGCCGACGCGGGTCTTCAAGAAGCATGGTGGCCACACCGAGAAGGTGACGAAATGAAGCCGACCCTGGCCCTCCTCATGGTTTCGGCAGCCTCTGTTTTTGCGGCCAACTCCGCCCCCGTGGATGCATTGGCGATGGCGCAGGCAGAAGCCAAGGCCTATCGGGAAGCCTGGCTGGATCTCAAGCGCCGCGATGAGTTATTGGGGGTGGCCACGCTCAGCCCCGAAGCGCGGGACAGTCACGACAAAGTGGCCCGCCTTGCCGGGGAATTGCTCCGTTCCGAAAGGGCCCGTATGGAGATTTTGCAAAAGGCCAAGGCAGTGGTGGCGGCGGCGGTCCAATGGGCCGCCGAAACGGACATGGCCAAAAAGGCGGCGGCCCGGTCCGCTTTCGAATCGGCCAAGCGGACGCTGGAGGCGAGCCAGCAACGGGATGCCGAGCCCCGTGCTGTCGCCACGGGGTTGACGGATGCCCAAATCGTGGCGGTGGATCGTAACCAGCAGGCCGTGGTGCTCAATCTCGGCAGTCTGCAGGGAGCCCAGGAAGGGATGCCCTTCCGGATTTTGCGTCAGGATCGAGTGATCGGCAGTTGTCGCTTGATTGAGGTGCGCGAGATGACCTCTGCGGGACTGCCGGAACAGTTGGGCCAAGGAATCCAACTCGAAGTGGGGGACCGCGTGTCGGTGTTGGCCGAGAAATGAGCACGGAGACCCGCCTCGCCCGCGCAGAAATGAAATACGCCCGGATGTCGGCTTTCAAGATCCGCGATATTGCCCGCTGCCTGCGGGGCTTGGCGGCCCCCGAAGCCGATGCCCGACTGCGCTTTGCCCCGCAAAAGTCCGCGCGTCTGCTCGTGCAGACCCTACGTTCGGCCGTGGCTAACGCGGAGAGCCAGCTCTCCATTCCGGCCGAAAAACTGGTGGTGCACGAAGTCCAGGTGGGAGAAGGCCCCACTTTCCACCGGTTTCAACCCAAAGCCCGCGGAAGTGCCGGTCCGATTCGCAAACGGACCAGCCACATCCGGATCACGCTGAAGGAAGCCTCGGCCGAGGAGAGCCAGTCCAAGGTGAAGAAAGAGTCCAAGGAAAAGAAACCCGCCAAGGCGAAGGCCTCGCCCAAGGAATAATTTTATGGGACAAAAGACCAACCCCGTCGGTTTCCGGCTTCCGGTGCAGCGCAATTGGCGCTCGATCTGGTATGCCGACAAAAAGAATTTTCCCGTGTTCCTGCACGAGGATTACACCATTCGCAACTTCATCAAGAAGCGGCTGGAAAGTGCGGCCATTTCCAAAGTGGTGATTGAGCGGGCCTCCAACCGTGTGCGCGTGACCCTGCACACCGCCCGGCCCGGCCTGGTGATCGGTCGCAAGGCTAGCGAGCTGGATAAGCTGCGCGAGGAGACCCAGGCCCTGACCCCGGAACGGGAAGTCCTGATCGACGTGAAAGAGATCAAGAACCCCGAACTGGATGCCCAACTCGTGGCGGAGAACATCGCCCTGCAATTGGAGCGGCGGGTTTCCTTCCGGCGGGCGGTGAAAAAGGCGATGCAGACAGCCCTGGATTTTGGGGCCGCCGGCGTAAAAATCCGCGTGGGGGGGCGACTGGGCGGCGGGGAAATCGCCCGGTCGGAGCAGTACCACGAGGGGAAAGTTCCGCTGCACACCCTCCGGGCCAACATTGATTACGGTTTTGCGGAAGCCCACACGGTGGCGGGTAAAATTGGCGTCAAGGTCTGGATTTGCCAGGGAGAGGGGAATTAAGTCATGCCGCTGATTCCCAAACGCGTGAAGTTCCGCAAAACCCAGCGGGGTAGCCGCAAGGGTTTTGCCTCCCGGAATATCCACCTTTCCTTCGGTTCCTACGGCCTGCAGTCCCTGGAGCGGTGCTGGCTGACGAACATCCAGATCGAGGCGGCCCGGGTGGCCTTGACCCGCAACATGAACCGCCGCGGAAAGCTCTGGATCCGGGTGTTTCCGGACAAGTCCGTGACTGCCCGCCCGCCGGAAACCCGCATGGGAAAGGGGAAAGGACAGCCGGAATTTTGGGTGGCTGTCATCAAGCCCGGGACTATTATTTTCGAGCTCGACGGTCTGGCCGAAGCGGACGCGCGGGAATGTTTCCGGCTGGCCGCGAGCAAGTTGCCAATGCGTAACCGTTTTGTGAGCCGCGCGAGGAGGTTGATCTTTTGAAGATGGAAGAGATCCGTGGGCTGAAAGAGGCCGAGCTGGGACGCAAGGCGGAGGAACTCCGCCGGGAGCGGTTCCAGCTGCGCGTCCAGCAGACCACCGGCCAGCTTGAAAAGCCCAACCGACTCCGTGAAATCCGGCGCACTTTGGCCCGGATGGAGACCGCCAAGAGCGAGGCTCAGCAGGCCGCCGCAGGGAAAGGCAAACGATGAGCGCCGGCGAATCCCACGTGGTCTTGAAGGAGCGGATCGGGCAGGTGATTTCCGCCAAGATGGACAAGACCATCGTGGTGCGGGTGGAGCGCCGGTTTCCGCACCCCCAGTACAAAAAAATCGTGAAATTTCAGAAGAAGTTCTACGCTCACGATGGCGACAAGAAAGCGAAGCAAGGCGACACGGTGCGCATTGCGGAATGTCGACCGCTCAGCAAGTTAAAACGCTGGCAGCTGGTGGAGGTGATTGCCCAGGCGGAAACCTCGGTGGGGGCAAACCCGTGATCCAGATTCGTTCCTGGGTGGATATCGCCGACAATACGGGCGCCCGCAAGGCGACGATGATTGGCGTGATTGGCCGCAAAACCAGTTTCGCGCGGGTGGGGGACGTGATCACCGCCAATGTCAAGGAGGCGGCTCCGGATGGCACCGTCAAGAAGAGCGAAGTGGTCCGGGCGGTGGTGGTCCGCACCCGCTTCCCGGTTCGCCGGCCGGATGGGTCTTACCTGCGCTTTGACACCAATGCGGCGGTGATTATCGACAAGGACCAAAATCCACGCGGCACCCGGATCTTTGGCCCGGTCGCCCGCGAGTTACGGGAAAAAAATTTCATGAAGATCGTTTCGCTGGCCCCGGAGGTTATCTGATGAATTCCTTCCACGTGCACAAAGGGGATGAGGTGGAGGTAATCACCGGGGCCCATCGGGGTCGCAAGGGAAAAATCCTTGAAGTGAAAACCGACGACCATCGGGTGCTGATTGAGGGCGTTAACCTGATCAAGCGGCACGTTCGTCCGACCCAAGACAACCCGAAGGGCGGGGTCATCGAGCGCGAGGGCACCATTCATGTTTCCAACGTGCGGCTCGTGCATCGCCCGGCCATCGGCAAGCGGGATGATAAAAAGGGGAAGGAGAAGCCCGCCAAGGGCAAGAAATAAGCCATGGAGTGCGATCTCAAGAAACTGTATGTCAAGGAAGTCGTCCCGGCGATGATGCAGGGGCGGAACTACCAGAACATCCAGCAGGTGCCGAAGCTCGAAAAGATCGTGGTGAATTGCTCCACCGGTTCGTCCCAGGATGTCAAAGCGGCCTTGGAAGACGCTCTCCATGACCTGACCTTGGTTTCCGGGCAAAAGCCAGTGAAGACCCGATCCAAAAAGAGCATTTCCAACTTCAAACTCCGCCTGCATCAGGAGATCGGCTGCAAGGTGACCCTCCGCGGCAAGCGGATGTATGAATTTTTTCTGCGGTTCACCCGGATGGCGCTTCCCCGCATCCGTGACTTTCGCGGGGTGCCGAACGGAGGGTTTGACGGCCGCGGTGGCTATACGCTGGGCGTGAAGGATCACACCATTTTCCCCGAAATCGAATTGGACAAGGTGAAGCGGAATCTCGGGTTTGACGTCACTTTTGTCACCACGGGCAAAGACCGGGAAGAAACCCGGGAAATGCTGCTGCGCATGGGCATGCCGTTCATCGAACGTTCCCACGCGCCGGACGCCGCCAAGGCGGCCCCCAAGGAGAAAACCAATGGCCAAGAAGTGCTGGCGGCTTAAGCAAAAGAAAAAGGCGAAGTTTCCGAGCCGGAAATACAACCGGTGCTCGATCACCGGGCGGCGGCGTGCCTACCTCGGGCGGTTCGGGATCAGCCGGATCCAGTTCCGGGAAATGGCCCTGAAGGGTGAGATTCCCGGCGTCACCAAGGCCAGTTGGTAAGCATTTTTATGATGACCGATCCCCTTGCTGATTTTCTGACCATCCTCCGCAACGGCTCTGTGGCCGGCTTGAAGCGGGTGAGGGCGCCTCACTCCCGCATGCGGGGAGACATTCTCTCCATCCTGAAAAAGGAAGGATTTATCGAAGATTTCGAGCTGAAGAAAGATGCCGGTCACGCTGACTTTCACATCACGCTTAAGGCCGCGCGGACCCGCCAGGGGCGGGCGATCACCTGCATCAAGCGTCTGTCCAAGCCCGGTTTGCGCCGCTACGTGGGATCCCGGGAAATCCCGAAGTATTTGGGCGGTTTGGGCGTGCCGATTCTTTCCACCCCGCGCGGGGTGTTGAGCGGGGATGAGGCCAAGAAACAGAATGTGGGCGGGGAGCTTCTCCTCGTGGTCTGGTAATGTCCCGCATTGGCAAAGCCCCGGTGACCGTTCCGGCCAACGTCAAGGTGGCCCTGGAGGGGTCGCGCCTCAAGGCAGAGGGCCCCAAAGGCAAACTGGGGTTGGACCTGCCTCCGCGAATCAGCGCCAAACTGGACAAGAACCAAATCCTTCTGGTGCGGGACGCCGAGGATCGCGAAGCCCGCTCGCTCCACGGCTTGGCCCGTAGCCTCGTGAAAAACGTGGTGGAGGGCGTGGCCACGGGGTACACCAAAAAACTTGAAATCCACGGGGTCGGCTTCAAAGCCAATTTGCAGGGGAAAAAACTGGTGCTGAATCTCGGCAAGTCCCATCCGATTGATTATCCCGTGCCGCCGGAGATCAAGGTGACGGTGACGGAAAATACCCAACTCACCATCGAAGGCGTCGACAAGCAACTGGTCGGAGCCGTGGCGGCCGACATCCGGGGTTATTATCCGCCCGAGCCTTACAAGGGGAAGGGTGTCCGTTTTGCCGGCGAAATCATCCGCCGCAAGGAGGGCAAGACTGCGCAGAGCAAGTCGGCCTAATTCATCATGCCTAATCCGTCCAAGCATCGTCGCGAGCGCCGCCACCGGATCCATGCCCGGATTCGCCTGCGGGTCCGCGGACAGACCGGCAAGCCCCGCCTTTGTGTGGCCTTTACCGGCAAACACATTTACGCCCAGCTCATCGACGACACGGCGGGAAAAACCCTCGCGGCGGTGGCGACAACCCAGGAGTCCCACAAGGGTGCCAAGCCCAACGCCAAGGGTGCGGCCCAGGTGGGCAAGGCGCTGGCAGAAAAAGCCTCCTCCCAAGGCATTTCCGCCGTGGTGTTTGACCGGGGTGGTTTTCTTTATCAAGGCAAGGTCAAGGCCTTTGCCGAAGCCGCCCGGCAGGCCGGCCTAAAATTTTAGGAAGGAAGGCAGAATGAGTTCAGCTCCCGCAACTCCAGAAACCGAAGCGCCCAAAACCGTGGAAGCCGTTCCGGAAAAGGCCTTTTCCAAGACCTCCGAGTTCATCCCGACGGCTGAGCCGGTCGTCTCCCGCCGGGACCGCACCCGCACGCCTTCCGACATGTTTGAGAAAGTCGTGTTTGTGAACCGGTGCGCCAAGGTGGTCAAGGGGGGTCGCCGCTTCAGCTTCAGCGCCTTGCTCGTCGTGGGGGACAACAAGGGGAAAGTGGGCGTGGGTTTCGGCAAGGCCCGGGAAGTGGCCGAAGCGATCCGTAAGGCCACAGAAAACGCGAAGAAAAATCTGCATGGTTACCAGATTGGACCCAGCACTATTCCCCATGAGGTGACCGGGGCATTTGGGGGCGGAAAAGTCTTACTGCGTCCCGCTTCGCTTGGTACCGGCCTGATCGCCGGGGGCGGCGTCCGGGCCGTGCTCGAGGCGGCCGGAGTGAAGGATATTCTGGCCAAGTCGATGGGCTCCAGCAATCCCGCCAACGTGGTGAAGGCCACCGTGGATGCACTTTCCCGGTTGCGGACCCGATCCCAGATTCTGGAGACCCGCGGCAAGAAGAAGCCCGAAAAAGGAAAGGACGCCTGATGAGCACCACGATTCCTCGCCCCGGCGCCCGGCATCGGCGGAAACGAGTGGGCTGCGGCGAAAGTTCCGGCCACGGCAAAACCTCCGGCAAGGGTCACAAGGGCCAGAAAGCCCGTTCCGGAGGTAGCATCCGCCTCGGCTTTGAGGGCGGTCAGATGCCCCTCATTCGGCGTATTCCCAAGCGTGGCTTCAATAATAAGGATTTTGCAACCCGTTACGCCCCGGTGAATCTCGAAACGCTTGGGGCGTTTCCGGATGGTGCCAAGGTGGACGAGGCCGGATTGCGCGCCCGCGGCCTGGTCAAAGGAAGCTGGGACGGGGTGAAACTCCTCGGGGGCGGCAAACTGAAGCCGAAGAACCTGATTCTGGAAGTCCATGCGGTCAGCGGTTCGGCGAAAATCGCCCTTGAGGCTGCGGGTGGCAAACTCACCCTCGTAAAGTCCTAAACGGACCGTCCGAGGCCGGGCCATGCTCCAAGCCCTCATCAATTGTTTCAAGATTCCGGAGCTTCGGCAGCGCATCATCTTCACACTCGCGCTGGTGGTGGTGGTTCGGATTGGCGCCTCCATCCCGTGCCCGGGGATCAACCCGCTGGTGCTTGGGGAATTTTTCAAGCAGGTGATTGATTCGCAGGATCAGGGCAGCGTCATCGGCCTTTTTAATTTGTTCAGCGGCGGCGCCCTTGAGAATTGCGCGATTTTTTCCCTGACGATCATGCCCTATATCAGCGCCAGCATTGTCATGCAGCTGGCCACGGGCGTGATTCCATCCTTGGGCAAGATGGTCCGGGAGGAGGGGGGCCGGCAGAAAATCACCCAGTACACCCGAATCGGCACCCTGATCCTTTGCGTGGTTCAGGGATATCTGCTGGCGGTCAGCTTTGAAAACCCCGCCAACATCCCGATTTTTTCGGGCATTGACCAGGTGATTCAACGGATGGGTCCGCTGGTGCCCGAGCCGGGGATCGCCTTTCGGGTCATGACGGTGATCACTTTGACTGCCGGGACCATGTTTCTGATGTGGATCGGGGAGCAGATCACCGACAAGGGCATCGGGAACGGAATCTCCCTGATCATCACCGTGGGAATCGTGGCCCGGTTGCCGGCGGCCCTGGTGGCGGGTTGGCAGGTGTTTGTGCCTCCGGCGGGGAGTGGCCAGGAGCCCATCAGTCCCTTCGTGCTCTTTCTATTGTTGGCCTTCCTGTTTGCGGTGATCGCTTCCACGATCGCCCTGACGCAGGCCGTGAGGAAAGTCAGCGTCCAGTACGCCAAGCAGGTGAGGGGAAACCGGGTCTACGGAGGTCAAACGTCCTTTCTTCCTCTCAAGGTAAATTACGCCGGGGTCATGCCGATCATTTTCGCCAGCGCGATCCTGCTCTTTCCGGCCAGTATCCTCGGTTTCCTGTTCCCCGGCTCACCCACGGCCAACAAAATCGCCGCCATGCTGGCATCCGGCTGGCTGCACTACGCTCTTTATGCCGGAATGATTTTTTTCTTTTCCTATTTCTGGGTGGCGATGGTTTTCAACCCGATCCAGATTGCCGATGACATGAAGCGGCATGGGGGATTTGTCCCCGGGGTGCGCCCGGGGGAAACCACCGCCCAATTTCTCGATTACTCCATGACCCGCCTAACCTTTGCCGGGGCCATTTTTCTGACCTTTTTGGCGGTCCTCCCCATGGTAGTGCAGAACTTTCTGGGAATTCCCAGCATCACGGCCCAGTTCTTTGGCGGCACCGGTCTGCTGATCATCGTCGGGGTGATGCTCGACACGATGCGCCAGGCGGAAACCTACCTTTTACAGCGCCACTACGACGGTTTTCTCCGCAAGGGCAAGATCAAGGGACGGAGTACGGCTATGGTTGGCGGGGGGAATACGATTTCCGAGCGTCAGATCGCCTGGCTGTTGGTGATCATCGCGGTCATTGCACTCGCCGGTGTGGTTCTGTCCATCCGTTAGGCGATTGGGTTCATGCCTGCGATCCCGATCAAAGACGCCGCCGGCGTGGCCGGGATGCGGGCGAGCTGCCGGACGGCGAGGAGAATCCTCGAGGAACTTTGTTTGGAATTGGAGCCCGGCCGAACCACGGGTGATATTGACAAAAAGGCGGGAGAGTTGATCGCCAAGCACGGCGCACGGAGCGCCTTTCTCGGGTACCGGCGGTTTCCCGGTCAGTTGTGTATTTCCGTCAATGAGGAGGTGGTCCATGGAATCGGGGGTGGGCGGCGACTGGCGTACGGGGACGTGGTGAAATTGGATGTCGGAATTCTCTTGGATGGGTGGGTGGGGGATACCGCCACCACCATAGGGATAGGTGCGATTACCCCCGCCCGGCGGCGTTTATTGGAACGGACCACGGCGGCTCTGGCTGCCGGGATCGCCGCGGCCAAGGGAGGGGCGAAATTGGGTGACCTATGTCACGCGGTGGAACAGACAGTCAAGGAGGCGGGCTATAGCGTGGTGCGAGAGTTTGTGGGTCATGGGGTGGGTCGCAAGCTGCACGAGGAGCCCCAAATCCCAAATTTCGGCCGGGCCAACTCGGGCCCCATTCTTCGGCCTGGCATGACTTTGGCGATTGAGCCGATGGTCAATGAAGGTAGTCCCGAAGTCCGAATCCTCAAGGATGGCTGGACAGCTGTGACGGCGGACGGAAAAGACTCAGCCCATTTCGAGCATGTCATTTTAATTACAGAGGGAGAACCGGAAATATTAACCGAATCTGTTGATGGAGAAAAGGATAGGAAGGTGCTTGCCAAAAGTTTTGCGGCTTGATAGGTTTTTCATTTACGTCTTATGAAAGTCAGAGCATCCGTCAAACGCCGCACCAGCGACTGCCAAGTCGTTCGCCGGCGGGGTCGTATCTATATCATCAACAAGAAAAACCCGCGTTTGAAGCAGAGGCAGGGTTAAAGCGTATGCCACGAATTCTTGGCGTGGATGTCCCGGGTGAGAAGAAGGTTGAATTTAGCCTTCGTTACGTATACGGCATTGGTTCCACCCGCGCCCAGCAGGTGGTGGCTGAAGCAGAGATTCCCACGGAACTTCGCGCGAAGGATTTGACCGACCAGCAGATCAACCGGATTATCGGCGTGATCCAACGAAACCGTTTTCTGATCGAAGGCGACCTGCGCCGGGATATCCAGCAGAACCTGAAACGCCTCCAGTCAGTCAATTGCTATCGGGGCATCCGTCATCGGAAAGGTCTGCCCGTGCGCGGTCAGCGCACTTCCACCAACGCACGCACCCGCAAAGGCCCCCGCAAGACCGTGGGGGTCATCCGCAGCAAGGACGCTAAGTCCGCCAAAACATAAGCGATGAGCGACGCCGACAAGAAACCCGCAGAGAAAAAGCCCGCCCCGGCCAAGGCCGAGGGCGCCAAGCCCGCCGCGCCGAAGGAAAAGAAGCCGAAGGCTGCCGGAGGAAAAGGCGCCCCCAAGGATGCGGCGCCCAAGGCCGAACCGATCATTGCACCGGAAAGCCTTACCCTCGATGGTTTGGACGACGCCGCGAAAGTCAAAATTCCGAAGATCAAAGGTGCGAAGCAGATCCAGCACGGCGTAGCGCATGTGTTGGCCTCGTTTAACAACACGGTGGTTTCGATCACCGACCAGAAGGGGAATGTGATCGCCTGGTCGAGCGCCGGGAAGATGGGTTTCCGTGGTTCCAAGAAATCGACGGCTTATGTCGCGCAGGTGGTGGCCCAAGATGCCTGTCGCCAGGCCATGGCCCACGGGGTGAAGGAAGTGGAGGTTCGTCTGAAGGGCCCGGGCACCGGCCGGGAGTCCGCGGTGCGCGCCCTGCAGGCCGTCGGGCTTGAGGTGAGCACGATTCGTGATGTGACCCCCGTGCCGTTCAACGGTTGTCGCATGCGCAAGGCGAGGCGCGTCTAAGGAGAATTTATGGCCCGCTACACCGGTCCCCGCGACAAAATCAACCGCCGCTTCGGCCAGCCGATTTTCGGTGCGTCCAAGGCTCTCGAACGCCGCAACTTCCCGCCCGGCGTGCACGGGGCCAAGGGACGCAGGAAGCAGTCCGATTACGCCATCGCCATGGGCGAGAAGCAGAAAATGAAGTATGGCTACGGCCTGCTCGAGAAACAGTTCCGCCGTGTTTACCAGAAGGCCATCCAGAGCCGTGGGGTAACCGGTGAAAAGATGCTGCAAATATTGGAAACACGCCTTGATACGCTCGTTGACCGGCTGGGATTTTCCGCCACGCGCCGGGGCGCCCGCCAAATGGTTTCCCACGGCCACATCAGCGTGAATGGCCGCCGGGTAAGCATCCCCAGTTTTTCCTGCCGCGCCGGGGACGTCATCGAGGTGCGGGACCACCCCAAATCCCGTCAGCTGGGCACCCGCGGGCTGGAGACCACCCAGATCCGGCCGCTCCCGGACTGGCTCACGCTCAACAAGGACGCTTTCAAGGGAAGCCTCAACCGGATTCCCACCCGCGAGGAACTCACTCCGGTGGCCAACGAACAGTTGGTCGTGGAGCTTTACTCGCGGTCGTAAGGTTTCCGTCGCCGCTACCGCGGCGGAAGCACCGAAACATCAACGCGGCCGTCGGTCCCCTCCCAAGGTAGCGGGGAGGGGGTAACCCGGCCGGAAAGAGACAGACCATGCCCCTGAGACTTGGACGATTCGAACTGCCGAACCGACTGCAGAAAGATGAAGCCGGTTCCGACGAAATCTACGGAAAATTCACCGCGGAGCCCTTTGAGGCCGGATACGGCCACACCCTGGGGAATTCCCTTCGCCGGGTGCTGCTGAGCTCCTTGGAGGGCGCGGCCATCACCAGTGTGAAGATCGCCGGGGTTCAGCACGAGTTCAGCACCATCGACCACGTGGTCGAGGATGTCACCGAAATCGTGCTCAATCTGAAAAAACTGAAATTTAAACTGCCCAACCGCGAGCCCCGCCTGCTTACCCTCAAGGTGAACAAGGAAGGGCCGGTGACGGCGGCGGATATCGAGTTGGACGCCGGCATCGAGGTTCTCAATCCCAAGGAAGTCATCTGCACCTTGGATAAGAAGGCAAAGTTTGAGGCGGAGCTCGAGGTGCGGGTGGGGCGTGGTTACGCCACTTGGGAGGAGAACAAGCGTGAGGACTCACCCATCGGCCTGATTCCGGTGGACTCCCTCTTTTCACCGGTAAAAAAGGTGAAGTATGAAGTGAAAAACACCCGGGTGGGCCAACGAACCGATTATGACAAGTTGGTTTTGGAAATCTGGACGGATGGGCGCCTGACCCCCGATGAGGCATTGTTGCACGCCTCTGGGATCTTGCGTCACCACCTGGATATCTTTGCCAACTTCGACAAGGAGCCGATCGAGTTCGAGGAGGTGAAGTACGAAGCTCCGGTGGAAAACACCGCACTAAAGAAATTGCTGGCGATGAGCGTGAACGAAATTGAACTTTCCGTCCGCGCCGCCAACTGCCTGAATAACGCCAATATCACCACAGTCGGTCAGTTGGCCCTCAAAAGTGAGGCGGAGATGTTGAAGTACCGCAACTTCGGCAAGAAGTCGTTGAACGAGATCAAGGACAAGCTGACCTCCCTTGGCCTCTCCCTCGGCATGAAGTTTGACAGCGCCTTATTGGCCAGCCTGCCTCCGCCTCCGGTGGAAGCGGCGGGTACGAACGGGAATGCCCAGGCATGAGGCACCGACGTCGCACCGTTAAGCTCGGCCGGACTTCCCAGCATCGCGACAGCATGCTGGCGAACCTGGTGGGGTCCCTGATTCTGCATGAGCGGGTTCGCACGACCGTGGCCCGGGCCAAGGCGGCTCGGCCGGTGGCGGAAAAGTTGGTGACCCTTGGGAAAAAGGGTTCGCTGCATCACCGCCGTCAGGCCATCGCCGCCCTCCATGAAAATGGCCTGGTCCACAAGCTGTTTGCGGAGATCGCCCCCCGGTTTAAGAACCGGGCGGGGGGTTACACCCGGATCCTGAAACTGGGGCCCCGAATCGGGGATGGGGCCCCGACGGCCTTGCTCGAATGGGTGGAGCGTCCGGCACCTGAACCCGAAGCCCCCAAAGAGGACAAGGGTAAGGCCAAGGCCGCCAAGGAGGACAAGTCTAAGGCCGCCAAAAAGTAACGTTTTCCATATTTCCGGACAAGCGCCGGCGGGGTTATGCCCGCCGGCGCTTTTTTAGGTCGACCAGTTGGCAACGAGACGGAAAAGGACCCAAGCGAGGGCACCGGCCACGGTGGCGGCCAGCAGCACTTTGCGGCGAGCCAAGCGGCCTTCCACCTTCAGCACTGGCTCCCGCCTGACCTGAGGAGGCTCGGGGGGCCGGAACGAGCTCATTTTGGCCTGCGAAACTTGGGCCGCTTCCTCTACCAAGCGGCGGGCGGTCTGTCCGAGCCGGCTGGATTCCCGATTAATTCGCCGCAATTCTTCCCGGATAGGGTCACGCTTGAAGCCCGGCAGAGACATCTGCGGACTTTGAGGAATGGACCAATTTCAGCAAGTGTCCCTTGAGGAACTATGCCCAAGCTATGGGAACAAAGCCGGGTCAGCTATCGAAGAAACTGGAAAAACACAAGGCCAAGCAGCACGGCGATAATGATGGGCAAGTTGAAGGCTAAGCCGCGCAGGAAATTATCCATGAAGGAGTCATTGCCGGAGGTGGCGGAACCGGAGCCCGCACTTTCTTCGCCGCCTTCGGCGGGTTCAAGATCACGCCCGCGGAGGGCGTCCAGCTTGGCACGGGATTGGGTGTAAACGGCTTGGGCCTGGTCCACCTTGGCCAGTGCCCGGGAGAGCTCTTCTTCAATGGAGGCAGGGCTCCACTCGGATGGCTCGATCGCATTAATTTCCGCCAGTTGCTCACTGAAGGTTTGCCGAGTCTCGTGCATTTGCTCAACCTCTTTCCGGCTTTGCGCTTCGGCCCTTTCTAAAATCACGATGGCTCTCAGAAAACGATCGCGGACTTCCCGCTGGCCGTGGATTAGTTCATTGCGGCGGGTGTTGAGCTCCTCGAGTTGGCGTTTGCGCTGTTCCAATTCCTGCTGCTGGCGCTGGAGGAGGAGGAGTTCCTGTTGGCGTTGCTGCAGTTCCTGGCCGATGTTTTCCATGGGCCCACCCGAGGTAACCGACAGTCCCGGCTGGTCTTCGGACGGGGAGAGGCGGGTACGACTCACGGCAGAACGATGACGGTGCCGATCTTCAGGTTACGGTCGTCCAGGCCGGGATTGGCGGCTTTGATTTTGGCAATGTCCTCATTGAAGTCCAGGGAGGCGGGATAGTACTGCTTGACCAGTTTCCAAAGGGTATCGCCTTTGGCGATGGTATGCTGTTTGGCCCCGGCGGGGGGAACCGCGGCTTCCGCTGGCGCCGGGGGCGGGGTGGTGGCAGGCACAGAGGGCAGCGCGGCTTTTTCAGCGGACGAAGGAGTGGCGGGGACTACGGCCGCGGTGGCCTTGGGCAGGGCGGCGGCACCGCCGACTTGGGAGACTTGGGCTTCCTTGGCGGCGAGAGCACCCTGTAGCTGGGTGACCTGTTGTTTGAGATCAACGTTTTCCTTGCTGATCCGGGCGATTTCGGCGGCATTTTGGATACCGGTGTTGGTTAAACTGAGGGCAAAATCGATCTTGGCCTTTTCCATTGAGGCGAGGACTTCTTCGCGCTCGCCAGCGTTGGGGCGGGCCTCCAGATATTTTTGATAGAAGTAGATAGCACTAATTGGATCGCCCAGTTTATCTCCGTAAAGCAGTCCGATCTGCAGGTAGGCTTTGGCGACATTAGGATTCACCGCCAAAGCTTTCTCGAATTGCTGGATGGCAGCCGGGTAGTTGAGGTCCGCGATGTCCTTGGTCGCCTGGCGGAAGAAGGGATTGCGCTCATCCTCGGCCTCCGAACCGGGAGGGGTCTGCGAGCAGGAGGATAAAAAAGCGGCAGCCAGAACGATGGCCAGCGTGGAAGGAAGTTGCATGAGCCATATCCTGATCGGATCGCCAGAATCCTGCAAGCCAAGGGTTTGCCTTGGCGATGGCAAAGGGGTGGTCTAAATTTTCAATTTCGGGGTCATAGCTCAGTTGGTAGAGCGCCTCAATGGCATTGAGGAGGTCTGGGGTTCGAATCCCCATGGCTCCACGCGAAGCGTGGAGCATAAATTCAATCTGCCGGAGGCGTAATTGGGATGGGTCGGGG
>VHDM01000002.1 GCA_016876055.1 Verrucomicrobiota bacterium | reverse complement strand
ACAAGCCGCTGGGATCGTTGCTGATGATCGAGGACATTAGTGAGGAAAAGCGGATGAAGGGGACGATGGCCCGGTATATGGATCCGGCGATCGCGGATCAGCTGATGGCGACGGGCAAGGAGGTGTTGGGCGGAAATATCAGCGAGGCCTCGGTCCTCTTCTCCGATGTGCGAAGCTTTACCACGCTGACGGAAAGCCTGGGGGCGCAGGGGACAGTCGGTCTGCTCAACGAGTATTTTACCTTGATGGTCGACTGTCTGCAGAAGGAAGGGGGCATGTTGGACAAGTTTATCGGGGATGCGATCATGGCGATCTTCGGACTGCCGCTGCCGCGGGAGGACGATGCCGACCGATCTGTCCGGGCAGGGATTGGAATGTTGCAGGAGTTGGACCGCTTCAATGCCGCCCGCAAGGAGCGCGGGATGATGGCGATCGACATGGGGCTAGGAATCAACACCGATGAGATTGTCAGCGGCAATATTGGATCCCCCAAACGGATGAACTACACGGTCATCGGGGATGGCGTAAACCTGGCGGCGAGGTTGGAGACGGCCTGCAAACAGTACGGGGCGAAGATGCTCGTCAGTGATGCCACCGTGAAAAAGCTCAAGGGCACCTACCGGATGCGCGAGGCGGACCGGGTGGTCGTAAAGGGGAAGACCGAACCCGTGGTCATTTTTGAGTGCCTGGATTATCACACCGACAAAACCTTCCCGAATCCCATGGAAGTGATCAACCACTTCAAGGACGGGCTGGGGAAATACCGGAAGCAGGAATGGGACAAGGCCAAGGCCGCCTTTGGGGAGGCCCTCAAGGCCCACGCGGGCGACAAGCTCAGCAAGATTTACATCGAGCGGTGCGACTATTTCCAAAAGAACTCCCCGGGCGAAAAGTGGGACGGGGTGTGGGTGATGAAGGAGAAATAAGGCTTCGTGACGGGTGATGGGTGACGAGTGGTCGGGCCTCTTGAAAGCGCCCGGGATGGACGATCCGGCGGTTTGGGATACAATTCATGACTCGGGGGTCGTTAGCTCAATGGTAGAGCTGCTGGCTTTTAACCAGTAGGTTGTAGGTTCGAATCCTACACGACCCAAAGACCCCATGAACTTTCAAATCGAAGCCCCGTACGGACCAGCGGGGGATCAACCGGCGGCGATTGCCGGGTTGCTGGAGCGGATCCGTCGCGGGGAGAAGCACAATGTCCTGCTCGGGGTGACCGGCTCGGGCAAGACCTTCACGGTGGCCAACGTCATCCAAAAGCTCGGGATCCCCACTCTGGTGATGAGTCACAACAAGACCTTGGCCGCCCAGCTGTACAGCGAGTTAAAGTCGTTTTTCCCGAACAACGCGGTGGAGTACTTCGTCAGCTATTTCGACTACTATCAACCGGAGGCCTACATCCCGCGGACAGATACCTACATTGAGAAAGACTCGTCGATCAACGAGGAGATTGAGCGGCTCCGGCTTTCCGCCACGACCAGCCTGCTGACCCGCAAGGACGTGATCGTGGTCTCCAGCGTCTCCTGCATCTACGGCTTGGGCTCGCCGGAGGACTACGAGCGGATGATCGTGGCGCTGGAGCCAGGGCAGAAACTTTCCCGGGAGGAGCTGCTGGCCCGGCTGGTGGAAATCCAGTACGAACGTAACGACGCGGCCCCGGAACGGGGTCAGTTTCGCGTGCGGGGGGATGCCATTGAAATCCTGCTCGCTCATGAGGATGTGGCCGTCCGGGTGGAGTTGTTGGGGGATGAGATAGATCGTCTTACTCGGTTTGACCCGCTCTCTGGAGAGGAGTTTGGCAAGCCCCTGCGGGAGATCCTTACCCCGGCCAAGCACTATGTGACTTCGGCAGACAAAATGAAGCGGGCCATCACCGCGATCCGGACCGAATTGTCCGAGCGGGTGGCCCAGTTTGAACTCACCGGGAAGCTGTTGGAGGCCCAGCGGCTCAAGATGAGGACGGAGTACGACCTGGATCTGATGGAGGAAATGGGAACCTGCAGCGGCATTGAAAATTACAGCCGCCATCTGACAGGGAGAGCGCCCGGGGAGCGGCCAAACACCCTGCTGGATTTCTTCCCCAAGGAGTTCCTGACCGTTTTGGATGAAAGCCATGCCACCGTTCCGCAGATCGGGGGGATGTATGCCGGGGATCGGAGCCGGAAGACCGTTTTGGTGGAGCACGGGTTCCGGTTGCCCTCGGCCTTGGATAACCGACCTCTAAAATTTGAAGAGTTTCAGGAGAAGGTGGGGCAGGTGATCTATGTTTCGGCGACTCCGGCCACTTATGAATTGAACAAGGCCCACGGGCAGGTGGTCGAGCAGGTGGTGAGGCCGACGGGCCTGCTGGATCCGCCCGTGAAGGTACGTCCGCTCAAGGGACAGGTGGACGAAACCATCGCCATGTGCCGGGAGCGGATTTCCCGACAGGAGAGGGTCCTGGTGACCACGCTAACCCGCCGGACAGCGGAGGATCTGGCGGAATATTTGAAGGAGGCGGGGCTGAAGGCCCGTTATCTGCATGCGGAGGTGGATGCCATCGAGCGGGTGGAGATTTTGAGGGAACTGCGATCCGGGGAAATCGATGTCCTCGTGGGCATTAATTTGCTCCGAGAGGGGCTGGATCTGCCGGAGGTCTCTTTGGTGTGTATTTTGGACGCGGATAAGGAGGGATACCTCCGCTCAGAGACCTCCCTGATTCAGACAGCCGGCCGGGCGGCCCGGCATCTCAATGGAGAGGTAGTCTTGTTCGCAGATCGGGAGACCAAATCGATCCAGGCGTTGATCCGCGAAACCGAAAGACGGAGAGCCAGACAGCAGGCCTACAACCGGGAGCACAACCTGGTGCCGCGGTCGGTGGTCCGGGGCGTGCAAGAGAGTCTGCAAACCATTGTCCGGGCCGCCCGGGGGGTGGAGTCGCGGGTGATCGGTTCCGAGGATCAGGCCGATGCGCAGGAGGTGTTGCGCGAGTTGGAGCACGAGATGTGGGAGGCTTCCGAGAAGCTGGAATATGAACGGGCGGCGTTGTTGAGGGATCAGGTTGAGGAGTGGAAAAAGACCCATGGCCTCGAAAGCCAGGGCTCCACCCCGCGACCGCCGGGGAGGTCCCCGCGGCTGCTGAAAAAGCCGCGCTGGAGCCGAAAAGTCCGCGCGTGAGGGTCAGCCGACCTGACAGACGGAATAGGTGCAGACGGGCGCGAGGGTTTTAGCGCCCGCCGAGGCCACGATTTCCAAAAGGGTGACAATTTCGATCAACTCCCCCTGACTTTTTCGAAGAATGGCGGCGGCGGAGGCAAGCTGGGTTCCGCGGTCGAGAATATCGGCGACAAGCAGGATCCGGTTCCCGGCAGGGATGGTGTTCACATCGAGGAGCGGGCCGCGGGCGGAGGGTTGGAGGACGGCAAGGCCCGTGCCGAGGTGGTAGGCGAGGGGGGAGGCGAGGGGTAGCGAGGTGGAGTCGTAGGCCACCACCCAATTGATCCGCCGGCGGGCGTAGCGTTCGTTCAGGTCGGAACAGGCAAATCGAAAGAGCTGGCCATCGCGGTAGATGCCGTCGGTGAGAAAGGTGGCCTCTCCGGCGCGTTGGACATTCTGGATGGTTTTGACAGCAGCGGTCAGACGGTCGCGGCTACTCCGGAGCGAGGCGGTTCGGAGCATATCAGTCCTCTTCCCGCTCCGGCTCGGTGCGGTCACGGGCTTCCGGGCGGGCCTCGAGCGCGGCACGAAGCTTTTTCAGGGCCCCGTTTTGAATTTGGCGGATCCGTTCCCGGGTGACCTTGAATTTGCGCCCGATGTATTCCAGGGTCGGCGGAGTTTCATCGGACAACGGGAAGCGCAGGGAAAGGATGGCCCGTTCACGGGCATCGAGCACATGGAGGACTCTGCGCAGGTCTTTGACCAAACTCCGGCTCTCAAGGCTTTTGCCCGGCATGGCGGCCGTCTCGTCGGCGATGAGATCGCCCAATTCGGCGTCGGCATCCTCCCCGACCAGGGCGTTCAGGGAGGCGGGGCGCATGGAAATACGCCGGAACTGGGCGACCTTCTCCGGCTTCACGTCAAGTTCCACGGCCAATTCCTTGTCGGTGGGTTCACGGCCGAGTTCGTCGGCCAACTGGATGGCGATCCGGCGCATTTTGGCGAGTTTATCGACCAGGTGGACCGGCAGGCGGATGGTTTTGGACTGGTTGGCAAGGGCGCGGCGGACGGCTTGTTTGATCCACCAGGCACCGTACGTGCTGAACTTGGTGCCGCGATGGGGATCAAACCGCTCGACCGCCTTCATCAGGCCGATGTTGCCCTCGCTGATGAGGTCGAGCAGGGGGAGGCCGAGGCCGGCGTAGTCTTGGGCGATCTTCACGACCAGGCGGAGGTTGGCCCGGATCATATGTTCGCGGGCGGCCCGGTCGCCACGGCGGATTTTTTTGCCAAGCCGCACCTCGTCCGCGCGGGTCAAAAGAGGAATCTCCCCAATTTCCCGCAAGTAGGTGCCCAGGGCTCCGTCCCGATCGTCCCGCATATGGCTAGAATGAAGCAGGGAGGTGGAAAGGGGAAGGCGAACTGGACCGTCTCCGATGGCATTAACCCGCCTTGCGTGGCGAGTTAGAAGGCCTTACCTGCCTGCCGCCCGGTTAGTCGTTCAGGGCGGCTTGGGCGGCGGCGAGACGGGCGACGGGAAGACGGAAAGGGGAGCAGGAGACATAGTTGAGGCCCAGGCGATGACAGAATTTGACCGAGTCCGGGTCGCCGCCGTGCTCGCCACAGATGCCAAGCTTGATGTCGGGGCGGGCGGAGCGCCCGAGCCGCACGGCGGTTTCCATGAGTTTGCCGACGCCGTGCTGGTCAAGGACCGCAAAGGGATTCTGGCGGACGATTTCCTCTTCCTGGTAGCGCGGGAGGAAAGAGCCGGCATCGTCCCGACTCATGCCGAGCGTGGTCTGGGTGAGGTCGTTGGTGCCGAAGCTGAAGAACTGGGCGCATTTGGCGATTTCATCGGCCACGATGCAACCGCGCGGCACCTCGATCATGGTGCCGACCAGATAGGAGATCCTCACATTCCGCTCTTTTTGGACGGTGGCGGCGACCCGATGGACGACCTCCAGTTGGAGTTCCAATTCCTTGGGAAACCCAACAAGCGGAATCATGATCTCCGGGCGCACCTTCAGGCCGGCGGCCTGGACTTCGGCGGCGGCTTCGAAGACCGCGCGGGCCTGCATCTCAGAAATTTCGGGATAGACAATACCCAGGCGGCAACCGCGATGGCCGAGCATGGGGTTGAATTCATGCAGTTCCTTGACCCGCCGCGCGATCCGGTCGGCGGAGATCCCCAGCTTGTTGGCGAGATCCCCCTGGGAGGCAGCGTCGTGGGGGAGAAATTCGTGGAGCGGTGGATCCAAGAAGCGGATGGTGGCCGGGCGGCCCCCCAAGGCCTTGAAGATGCCCACAAAATCGGAGCGTTGTTCCGGCAGCAGCTTGGCGAGGGCCTGGCCGCGATCCTCCGCGTTCTCCGCAAGGATCATCTGACGGACGTAGTCGATGCGGTGACCCTCAAAGAACATATGTTCGGTGCGGCAAAGTCCGACGCCCTGGGCGCCGAACGCGACGGAATGCTCGACTTGGTCGGGCTGATCGGCGTTGGCCCGGACGTCGAGTTTGCGGCGCTGGTCGGCCCACAGCATGAGCTGGGCAAACATTTTGTAGGTGGGGCTATCAGAACCCTTGATGTCCTGGTCGACGAGGACCCTGACAATATCCGACGGGGAGGTTTGCACCTCGCCGGCAAAGATTTCCCCGGTGGTGCCATCGATGGAGAGAAAATCGCCCTTTCGGTAGGACTGGCCGCCCACCGTGAGGGTGGCGGTGGCGTAGTCGATTTGCAGTTCGGAAGCGCCGCACACGCAGACCTTCCCCATTTGCCGGGCGACCAGCGCGGCGTGCGAAGAAACTCCGCCGCGGGCGGTGAGAATGCCTTCGGCGGCGAGCATGCCGCGGATATCTTCCGGACTGGTCTCAACGCGCACGAGGAGGACCTTGGCGCCCTTGTGGGCGGCGGCCTCGGCCTCGTTGGCTTGGAAATAGATTTGGCCGGTGGCGGCCCCAGGGCCGGCGGGCAACCCGCGGGCAATGATTTTGGCGGCCTTGCGGGCATTGGAATTGAAGACCGGAGCCAACAGCTGGCTGAGGGAGTCGGCCGGGATGCGGCGGACGGCGTCGTCGGGCTTGATAAGCTTTTCCTTCACCATTTCTACGGCGATACGGACAGCCGCAAGGCCGGTGCGCTTGCCGTTGCGCGTTTGGAGCATGAAGAGGCGGCCTTCCTCGACGGTAAATTCAAAATCCTGCATGTCCTTGAAGTGTCCTTCGAGGGTGCGGCGCACGTCCTGCAGTTGGCGGTAGACCTCGGGAAAGGCGACTTGGATTTTGGAGACGGGCTCCGGGGTGCGCACCCCGGCGACGACGTCCTCTCCCTGGGCATTGAGAAGAAATTCCCCGTAGAGGACCTTTTCGCCGGTGGCCGGGTCGCGGGTGAAGGAGACGCCCGAACCGCTGTTGTTGCCGGTGTTGCCGAAGACCATCGCCTGCACGTTTACGGCGGTGCCCCATTCGTGGGGGATGTTGTACTTGCGGCGGTAGATGATGGCGCGCTCGTTATTCCACGAGCCGAACACCGCACCGACGGCGCCGCGGAGCTGTTCCCGCGGATCTTCGGGAAAATCCTTGCCGGTGCGCTCGCGGATCAGTTTGCGAAAGCGGTCGGTGAGGGTGCGGAGGGCAGTGGCATCCAGCTTGGTGTCAGGGGCGTGGGGATCGTTGGGAAAGAGTTCGGCCTTGAGTTCCTCAATGACGGTTTCAAAAGGCTCATGGTCCTCGCCCGAGCGCTTCTGGACGCCCATGACAACGTCGCCGTACATCTGGAGGAAGCGGCGGTAGCAGTCGTAGGCAAAGCGTTCGTTTTGGCTGCGTTCGGCGAGGGCGCGAACGGTGCGGTCGTTGAGACCGAGGTTGAGAATCGTGTCCATCATGCCGGGCATGGAGTCCCGGGCACCGGAGCGGACCGCAACGAGAAGAGGATTGGACGAGTCGCCGAATTTGCGGCCCATGGCGTGTTCGAGCTTGGCGATGGCGTCGTCGATCTGGCGGTCCAGGGAGGCCGGGTAGGTGCGGTGGTGGTCGTAGAAGTAAGTGCAGACTTCCGTGGTGATGGTGAAGCCAGCCGGTACCGGCAGGCGGATCTTGGTCATTTCGGCGAGGTTGGCACCCTTGCCCCCCAGGAGGGATTTCATCTTGCCGTTGCCATCGGCCTTGCCCCCGCCGAAGAAGTAAACGTATTTCACCCCTTTCCGGCCTGAGGTTTTGGGTTTGCGGGAGGCTGTGGGAGCGCGTTTTTTGAGGAGCATGACGGTGGAGGAAACGAAAGGAACTGCCAGCGAATAGGCCTTTTGACAAGCCTGTTCAGGCCGGCTTGGGAGCAAGCGGGATGGCCAGGGGGCGCGCCGCCCAGGCGGCGTTCTGGAAAGAGAGCACGCCGCGGATACCCTCCTCGGCCAGTTGCAGAAGTTGGTCGAACTCCTGCCGGGTAAAGTCATGCTCCTCGCCGGAGGCCTGTACTTCCACGAGGCGTCCCGCACCGGTCATGACCACATTCATATCGACCTCCGCGTCCCGATCCTCGGGGTAGTCTAAATCGAGCAGGGCGGTGCCTTGCCAAAGACCCACGCTGATGGCGGCCACGGGGCTGCGCAAGGGGTCCGTGGAGATCCGGCCGGAGCCTTGAAGGCGTTCAATGGCGCGGCGGAGAGCGAGGCACCCGCCGGTAATGGCCGTGGTGCGGGTGCCGCCGTCGGCCGCCAGCACGTCACAATCGATCCAGAGGCTGCGGGCACCCAGGGCTCCCAAGTCGGTGACGGCGCGAAGGCTGCGGCCAAGCAGACGCTGGATTTCCGTGGAGCGGCCGTCCACCTTGCCGCGGGCGGAGTCGCGGGTTTTCCGGTCGTGGGTGGAGGCGGGAAGCATGGAATATTCGGCGGTGAGCCAACCCCCCGGGACATTTTGGTCCTTCATCCAGCGCGGGACGGATTCCTCCACGGTGGCGGTGCAGATGACCTCGGTTCGGCCAGAGCGGAGCAGCACGGATCCGGTGGCGTTGGCGGCGATATCCCACTGGCAGGAAAGGGGGCGGAGCTCATGGGGCGAGCGGCCGTCGGCGCGGGAACTCATCGGGAAAAATCCTCGGCGGCGCGGGCGGTGTTGGAAAGCAGAAGGGCGATGGTCATGGGACCCACGCCCCCAGGATTCGGGGTGATCGCGCCAGCCACGGATCGCACGGACGCAAAATCCACATCCCCCACGAGGCGGTAACCGCGGGGGTCGGCGGGGTCGGCCAGCCGGTTGACGCCAACATCGATGACGGTGGCGCCGGGTTTCACGTGTTCCTGTTGGAGAAAAAGCGGGCGGCCGAGGGCCGCGACGAGGATGTCGGCTTGGCGGGTGATCTCCGAAAGATGGGCGGTGCGGGAGTGGGCCAGGGTGACGGTGCAGTCAGCTCCCGGGCCCTTGCGGGCCAAAAGCAGGGCGAGGGGTCGGCCGACAATCTGCCCACGCCCGACGACCACCGCGTGTTTTCCCGCGGTGGGGATTTCGCCGAGGCGGAGGATTTCCAGAATCCCGGCTGGAGTGCAGGGAAGAAAACCGGTGGGGTCGCCCAGCAGAAGCTTTCCGAAATTCACCGGGTGAAAGCCGTCCACATCCTTGGCAGGGGAGACGTGGGCGTACACGAGGTCATTGGGCAGGGCGGGAGGGAGCGGCGACTGAATGAGGATGCCGTGAACCTTCGGATCTGCGTTCAGGGCATCGATTTCCTTGAGAAGGGAGTGGAGGGGAGTGGATGCGGGCAGCACGAGGGTTCGGCTGGAGATGCCGACTTCTTGGGCCCGTTTTTCCTTGCGGGAGACGTAGGCGCGGGAGGCCGGGTCTTCGCCGACGCGGATAAAGACCAGACCCGGAACCGTTCCCCGGGCCTTGAGTTTGGCAACGCGCGCGGAGGTTTCCCGGTGGAGGCGGGTGGCGAAAGCTTCTCCGTCGAGAATTTTGGCGGCCATGGGGAACGATCATGCCGTAGCCTGACAAAAAGGGAAAGTGCCGCGGCTTAGGGAAAAAGAGGAATGGCTTGGCCTGGAGGCGGCTGCTGGACATCCATTTGCGGACGGCGCAGGGCGATGGTTTGCCGGAACCACTCCTGCGCACCGGGATCCCCGTGGACGAGAAAGAGTTTTTTCGGGCAGGCCTGGTTGCAGATCCAGTCGGCGAGGTCCTCGCGGGTAGCGTGGGCGGTCATATCAAAGTGGCGGATTTCGCAGCGGACCGGGAGCGGGCCGTGGGGGTCGGACCAGTCCACCGCGCCGCCCTGACCGGCCTGGCGCAGGAGGCCCGCGGGGGAGGTGGGTTCGGTAAAGCCGACGAAAAAGATGGCATCGTTTTGCTGGGGAAAGAAAAGCCGGGCCAAGGTGTGGCTGGTGGTGTGGGGAGTCATCATGCCGGAGCTGACGAGGTAGATTTGTCCGGCTTTCGGGCGGAGAGAGGCCAGACGGCGGGGATCGAATGTTTCCGGGCGGACCTCCGGGATGATTTTGAATCCGGCGTGCTGGCGGGGGGCCAGGGAGCGCTGGCGGTCGTAGACCTCGGTAAGGGCGCGACCCAATCCGCCGATGTAGATGGTCGTGGGTGGAAGGCGACCGTTCTGACGGGCCTGGTGGAGGAGGGTGAGCATCTCCTGGGTTTTACCGAGGGCAAAGACCGGCATGAGCACAGAACCTCCGCGGGCGAAGGTTTGGCGGATGGCCTGCAGGAGGGCCTCTTCCGTGGAGTCGCGGGTCTGGCCGTGGGGCGTGGCCTGGGCGCCGCGGGTGGTCTCCAGGATGACGGTGTCCCACGGCCCCTCGGGTGGGCGGCAGGGGATCATGAGGCTTTGGCGGGCAAGGTTGAGGTCGCCGGTGTAAAGGGCCCGCTGTGAGCCGCAGCGGATTTCAGTCAGGGCGGAGCCGAGGATGTGACCGGCATCGTGGAGCAGGAACTGAAATTCCGAATTGTCGACCCGGAAGGGCCGCTGGAGGGGGATCGTTTCCCAAGCAAGCACGCTCTCATCCACACTGCGGTGGGTGTAAAGCGGGTAATCCTGTTGCCGGGTCTCGTTCCGCTGGCGGGTCATCACGTTGACGGAGTTATGGAGGAGGGGCTCGGCGAGAGCGGCGGTGGCGGAGGTCATCCAGACTTTGGCACCGGGGCAGGCCCGGGTAACCAAGGGGAGAGCGCCGGCATGGTCGTGGTGGGCATGGGAAAGGATGACGGCTTCGAGATCCCGGGGCAGAGCGTCCAGAAGGGGCGTGGCGGCCCAGCCTTCTTGGCGGGGGTGCATGCCGGCATCCAGAAGAACCGACGCGGAGCCGGATTTGAGGAGGTACGAGTTGGCCCCGATTTCCGGGGCGCGGGTCAGGTTGGTAAGGGTGGTCATGCGCGGCGGAGCGGAGGCCGCCACCGCCGGTTCAGAAGGAGCCCCGGAGGATCTGAACGACTTCCTGCGGAAGTTCGTTGCCGGGCAGAATGGCCCGACTGACCAGCCAGTCACGTGCCAACTGGTTGCGACGCTGGTTGCGGAGTTGGATTTCGATTTTAGGAAGCTGGGCGGAGGCCACCTCGGCTGGTACGGGCAGACGCTGTGCCAGATACACCGCCAAGCCGCCGGTTTCGGTGCGGAGGAAGGGACTGACCCGGTTGGCTTCCAGCTGGGTCACCACCTGACGAATCCGGTCGGCATCCGGAAATGCGAGCGGTTTGGTGTCGGCTGGGGCGAAGGTGGACACTTTGGTTGCCGTCAGCCCGGCCGCCTTCACGAGGTCTTCCCACTTGGCCCCGCGGGCTAATTCGGCGTTCGCGCGCTCGAGAAACGCGCGGGAGGCTTGCTCGGCCAGCTGGAGGCGCGCCTGTTTTTGCCAAAGGGCTTTGACATCCGCGAGAGCTTCGGTGAGCGAAAGGAGCCTTCCGGGTTGGCCGTCTTTCCGATGGAGGACGAGGAAGCCGTTTTTGGAGGGAAGAAAATCACTTACCGGATCTTCCGGCGAAAGCCGCAGCGCGGCCGCGATGAGCCGACGATCGGTTTCACCCGGAAACGGTGTGTCGGCCGCGGTGAAGGAATCGGTGCTTTTCACGCGGAGCCTGGCGGCGGCGGCTTGAGCGGCAAAAGCCGGCCGGGCTTGGCCCTCGGCGAGGTTGAAGAATTGGGAAGTGAAACTGAAGGCGGCCTCCCCGGCTTTTTTGCGGGACTCGTCGTCCGTGCCTCCGGCGGTGAATTCCACATACTCGATGGTGACGCGAGCGGGGACGGCAAAAGCTTGTTCGTTATTTTTGTGGAAAGAGGCGAGGTCTTGGGGAGAGGGTTCTGGCGGGGTGAGTTTGGCGGCCTCCCAGCGAAGTACCTGTGCCTCGACCGGGCCGAAGAGCCGCTCCAAGCGTTGGTGGGGTTCTTCCGGAAACACCGCACTCGTGGAGCTGAGGGCTCCCAGCAATCGCCGGGTGCGGACCTCGTCGAAAATGGCCTCGTTGAAGCGTTCGCCGGTGAAACCCTGGGGGGAAAGGAAGTTGGCGGAAAAGCGCTGAAAGAGCTCGGGGTCGTAAGATCCGTTTTTGAGAAAGAGCGGATTTTTGCGAATGGAGGCGAGAAGCTGATCGGGCTGGGGATCAATGCCGGCGGCGGCGGCCGCTTGATTTTGGAGAAGACGGACCCAGGTCTGGATGGTGAGGAAGCGATCGTCGTCGGAGGGGATGCGCCCGGTCTCCAGGGTGACCTCAAGAAGGGTTTGCCGCTGGGCGGCAATCAGGTCATTGAGGGAGAGAGTGGTTCCGCCGATCCGGCCCATTTTCCCGGTGGCAGGGTCCACGGCTCCGGAGGGGGTCCAGTTGCCAAAGAAAATGAAGGACACGGCGATGATGGCCAGGACCACCAGCAACAGACCTTTCATCTTGTCATGAAGGTAGGTGAGCATGGGAACTTTTTGGCTTGTCGGGGGGGTGGGAGGAAAGACCAAAATCCCCACGATGACCCTGCGCCTTTTGTTTCTTTTTCTGGGATGGGGGGTTGTGGGTCAGGCCCAGGACCAGATCCGGCTCAAGAGCGGGGAAACAAAAACCGGCGAGGCCGTGAAATTTGACGAAGCGACCCAAGCCCTGACTTTTAAATTTGACCAAGGCACCCTCAGTTACGCCCAAGGGGATCTGGCCGAGGTGAAGTTGCAGGAGCGGCCCGGAGTGGCGGAAGGGAGAAAGGCCCTCGCGGCAGGAAAAATGGAGGAGGTGGTCGCCAAGTGGGGGGAGCCGGTGAACCAGTTTTTGGGGGTGGACAATCCGTGGGTATTGGAATGCACCGGCGGGCTGGGGCAAGCCTATCTTGCGCTCGGACGGGTGGCTGATGCCGAATCGCTCTATGGACGGATGAAAAAAGCCTACCCCTCTGGCCCGGCTGCCTTGCGTGCTGAAGTGGGGTTGGCGGTGGCCACCTCCGGAAAAGACGCCGCAGGGCTGCTCGCCAAGCTCCAGGCCCTGGAAAAGGATCTCAAGGAAAGCCTGCGCCCCCTGCGGGCGGAGCGGGAGGCGTTGGCGGAGTTTTATTTTGCCCGTGGGGAAGCCTGGGAGAAGAAAGGGGACGAGCAGAAGGCGCTCGAGGATTACCTGCGAGTGGGAATTCTTTATCCAGATCCGCCCTCGCTGGGTTTACGCTCCGCCAAGAAAGCAGAGGCTTTGCGCGCGGCGAACAAAGACCTCGTCACCGATTAGGACCATGGGTATTTTTTAAATCGGTGAATCCCATCCTTCGTCCGACCTTGCTGATTGCGCTGTCTTTCCCCGGGGTTGTTTTGGCCGGCGAAGGAGGCGCCCATGGCGACACCTTCTGGGATCTGTTCCTCATGGGCGGGGCCGTTTCGTGGCTGCTCTTGATCGCCTCGATCCTCATTATGGCCTATGCCATCGAAGCGGTGATCAAAATTCGCGTGGCACGGCTGGCTCCCCCAGCCGTGTATGCCCAGCTTAAGGACGCTTTTGTGTCCGGGAACTATCCCCAAGCGGTGCAAATTTGCACGGCCAATCCCTGCTACCTGTCCCGCATCGTCCAAGCCGGGGTGGAGCGCCTCGGACGTGGTCGGGAAGCCGCCGAAAAGGCCATGGGGGAGGTTACCGCCAAGGAAATCAACGATCTAAAATCAAACATTAATTACCTTTCCGTGATCGGGGTGGTCAGCCCCATGGTGGGTCTTACGGGAACGGTCATCGGGATGATGAAGGCATTCAAAACCCTGGGTTCTTCCGGGGCGGCAGATCCGAGCAAACTGTCGGCCAATATTTCGGAGGTTCTCTTCGCGACCGCCTTCGGGCTTTTTGTCGCGATTCCGGGCTTTGTGCTTTACTATGTTTTTCGCAACCGGGTGCTGGTGGTGACGGTCGCTGTGGAGCAACAAATCGGTCACCTCTTTGAGGATATCCCCTTCGAACAACTGAACGGGTACCGTGTGCAGGACTATCTGGCGGAAGCGGCCGGCGCACCGGGCGGCGTGCCCGCCCCCGCCACGGCCTAGCAAGGACTGCGGGGGGCCATGGCCGGCCACGGAAAAAAATTCAGCGTGTACGCCTCCGGGGGCGAGGAAGAGCCGGAATTTCAGGTGGCCCCGATGGTTGACGTGCTGTTGGTGCTGCTGATGTTTTTCACCGCCACGACCACCACTGAGGTGAAAAGCCAGATTGCCGACCTGACTCTGCCGGATGCCCAGGAAGCCAAGGATCGGGAAAAGGGGCAGGGGCAATTCCTCATCAACATCAATAAAATGGGGGGAGTTGAGGCCCAGGGGAAAGTCGGGTTGGATGAAGCTGGTTTGGCCAATCTCATCAAACAGGATTACACCAGTCTTAAAAAATTGGACTCCGAAGCGAGTTACCGGGTTTTGGTCCGGGCGGACAAGGACTTGGGCTGGGAAAAAACCAAGGTGGTGCTGAAGGCGGCGGCCGCCGCGGGGGTCGGGAACGTGGTCTTTGCCACCACCAAAGGAGGCAAGGGTTAGGTTATGGCCGGCGGAGGTGGCGGAGGCGAAGGGGAGTTTGGCTTACAGATCGCGCCCATGCTGGACGTGATGTTTGTATTGCTGATGTTTTTTATGGTCATGGCCGGCCAGCAGGTGAAGGAGGCGGAGTTGGGGGTGTCGGTCCCCGGCAGCGGTCAACCTTCCACGACGGCCAAAACGCCTGTCACCATCCGCGTGGCCGCGGACGGCGTGGTGACTTTCAACGACACCCCGGTGGACAGCCGGGACGATGCTGAAATGCCGAGGCTGCGGGCGCGGCTCAAAGCCCTGATTGAGGCCTCTCCCGAGCAGTCGGTCATCATCCGGCCGAACGACCGGGCCCCCTACCAGCGAGTGGTGGACGTGCTCAACGCCTGCGGCGCGGAGCGGGTGAAAAATCTGACGTTTGGAGGGTAACGGCCGGCCGCGCTAGGCGCGACCCAGGTATTTTCGTTCGCGGGTATCGACCTTGATCATTTCCCCCTCCTTGATGAAGAGGGGGACCTGCAACTGAATCCCGGTCTCCAGTTTCGCCATCTTCATGACGTTGTTGGCGGAATCGCCGCGAACGCCTTCTGGAGACTCCGTGACCTTGAGGGTTACACTGGCGGGTGCTTCGACGGAGACGGCCTTACCCTCGATAAATAGAATTTCGCAGACGGTGTTCTCCGAGATGAAATCCTTGGCCTCCTCCACCAGCTCTTGGGATAGGGTGATGTTTTCGTAATTTTCCGGATTCATGAAGGTGAAGCCGGTGGGGTCCTGATAGCTGAACTCCCACTTTTCCCGGGAAACGTTGACGGTCTCGAGCCGTTCGTCCGAGGCGAGCCGATGATCGGAGGAGAGTCCCGACCGGAGGGAACGGAAGGTGGCCTGGACGAAGGCCCGCTTGTTGCCGGGGGTGCGGTGGGTGGTGTTGAGAACGACGTAAATGTCCCCGTCTTTGGTGACGGCCATGCCCTTGCGTAGGTCGTTTGCGATGACTGCCATAAAGCTACTCCTTTTGAGTCTTGGACCGATCAGTAGAGCCTGAAACGGGCCAAGTCCTGGGAATCCACCAGCCCGACCGGGCGGCGGGACGCATCCAAAACGATCAAGTCCTCGATGCGGTGGGTTTCAAAGATATGCAAGGCTTTGGCGGCCAAACTGTCAACGGTGATGGTGACGGGATTTTTGGTCATCACCGAGCGGAGAGGGCGGTGGCCGATCTCGGGGTCTCGCTGGTAGCTGCGGGCGAAGTCTCCATGGGTGTAGATACCGAGGAGTTTGCCGCGGGGATCCACGACCACGGCTGCGCCGCAACGCTTCGCGGTGATCTGGGAGAGCGCCTTGGCCACGGTGGTTTCCGGCTTGCAGATCGGCATGGCGGAGCGGGGCCGCATGATCTCGCTCACCTTAAGCAGCAAATCGCGGCCGATGGTGCCGCCCGGGTGGAGACGGGCGAAATCTTCCCGGCGGAATCCGCGGCTTTCCAACAAGACCATGGCAATGGCGTCGCCGATGGCGAGCATGGCGGTGGTGCTGGAGGTGGGGGCCAAGTTGAGCGGGCAGGCTTCCTGATTGACGGAGATGTCGATAGCGACATCGGCTTGTTTGGCGAGGGGGGAGCGGAGGTTTCCGGTGATCCCAACGATGGGTGTGCCAAGACGTTTCAGGAGCGGAACCACCCGGAGGAGCTCATCGGTATTTCCGCTATAACTCAGGACGACGATCAGATCTTTTGGGGAGACGACGCCCAGATCCCCGTGGGCGGCATCCACCGGATCGAGGGCCACGGAGGTGGTACCGGTGCTGGCGAGGGTGGCGGCAATCTTGTGGCCGATGTGCCCGGATTTTCCGATCCCGGTGACGATGATTTTGCCCCCGTCTTCCAGGCGTTGCCGCATCAGTTGGATGGCTCGGAGGAAGGCAGGCCCCAAGCGGCGGCGGACCCGCTGGAGAGCGGCGATCTCAATCTCCAGGACCCGCTTGGCTTTTTTGAGGTGATGTCCGTTGGCCATGAACAGGTTAGAATATCGGGAAATGGCTCGCCGGGCAAACCGTCTTGCGGCTTGAGCCGAAGCCCCGTTCCCCGCACGGTAGCAAGGTGAAAAGCTGGCCGGAACTTTTTCTTGCGCTCCGTTTCCTGCGTCCCGGTCGCAGTTTTGTCTCCGTGATCACGGTGTTGAGCTGGCTGGGGGTGGTGGCGGGGGTTTTGGTCTTGATCGTCGTCCAAAGCGTGATGCGTGGATTCGAGGAGGAGCTCACCCGGAAGGTGATCGGGTTTCAATCCCACCTGACAGTGGCTGGGCAGGGCCCCTTGCCGGAACCGGATCGCCTGATGGATTTGATTCGTGCCGAGCCCGGCGTGGTCGGGACCAGTCCCTCGGTGGTGGGCCCGGTCTTGGCGGACACGCGAGGCCGGATTTCCACGCCTCGGATCAAGGGTTGGGATGTGGCCACGGCTGAGACAGTGGTTCCGCTCAAGGAGTGTCTGATCGATGGTGCCTGGCAACCGGACCCGGATCATCTGGTGGTGGGTTCCGAATGGGCCCGGGCCAACCGCGCGGAGGTGGGGGCGGAAGTAAATCTCCTTGGGCCGCAGCAGTTCAAGGATTTGATGGTCCGGACCAATAGCCCCACCGCAGCGAGAAAAATTCCCCTACCGCGCACCTTTCGCGTGGCCGGGATTTTTAAAACCGGGATGCATGACTACGACGCCGACTATCTGCTGACCGACCTTGGCACGGCCCAGGAGATTTACGCGATGACGGGATCGGTTCATGGGATCGCCATCCGCCTCAACCACCCGGACCAGGCCTCCGCCGTCGCCGAAAGGCTGCGGGCCAAACTTGGGGCCGGCATCCGGGTGCTGACTTGGATGGATCACAATCAACGGCTCTTTGCCGCGGTGGCCGTGGAGCGGCGGGTGATGAGCTTTTTATTGTTTTTCGTGATGGCCGTGGCGGCGCTGGGATTGAGCGGGACGCTCATCACGGTGACGGTGCAACGGGCGAGGGTCATCGGCACTTTGGCTGCCCTGGGTGCCACTCCCGGTCAAATCGCCACAGTCTTCACGCTTTATGGCGTGGTGGTAGGGGCACTGGGATCCGTAGTCGGGGTGATCGGGGCCGGACTGACCCTAGCCAACCGCAACCCCATCGCTGATGTGATTGCCAAGGCGACCGGCCAAGAGCTTTTTCCTCCGGAAATCTATCATTTCTCCTCCCTGCCGGTGAAATATGACGCGGGAGTGTTCTTTGGGGTGGCTGCCGCTGGATTGGCTTTGAGCGTTTTGGCGGCCCTGGTGCCGGCGCTGGCGGCGGCACGCACGGAACCCGCCGCGAACCTGAAGCGGTCATGAGCGCCCCGCTTTTAGAAGTCCGGGGCCTGCATAAAAGCTATCAGCTCAAGGGCCGGGAGCCTCTGGAAATTATCCATGGAATCGATTTCCAACTAGGCACCGGCGAGTGTCGGCCGGTGTGCGGTCCTTCCGGCGCCGGTAAATCGACCTTGTTGCATATCCTGGGTGGCCTGGAATCGCCTGAGCGCGGGGAAATTTTATGGAAAGGTGAAAGTACCCGCAGCTGGGACCGGACCCGTTGGGCGATCTGGCGCAGACAGGCGGTGGGTTTTGTCTTTCAGTCCTATCATTTGATTCCCGAATTGACGGTGGAGGAGAACGTCCGTCTGCCTGCCATGCTGGCGGGGGTGCAGCTGGGGGAGAAGTGGGAGGACCTGCTGGATGAAGTGGGGATGACCCTGCGCCGCGACCATCTGCCCGCGGAGCTTTCCGGCGGGGAGCAACAACGAGCCGCGGTGGCCCGTGCCCTCGTGCTAGAGCCGGACCTGATTCTGGCGGACGAACCCACCGGGAACCTGGACGCCGCCTCCGCCACGGCGGTGCTTGATTTGCTTGTGAAGATGGTGCGTGAGCGGCAAAAATCTTTATTACTGGTTACGCATGACGAAACCGTGGCCGGGCGGGTAGGAACCCCGTTCCGGATCACGGACGGCAGGCTGACGGAAGCAAGCGCATGATCATCTACATCGACGGAAAATTTTATCCGGAGGAGGAGGCGAAGATCTCGGTCTTCGACCACGGACTGCTTTACGGGGATGGGGTCTTCGAAGGCATCCGCGCCTACAACGGCCGGGTCTTCAAGCTGGAGGAACACCTGCGTCGCCTCGAGGATTCCGCCCAAGCGATCCTCCTTAAAGTCCCGCTGGATCGTGCGCAGATGCGTGCTGCCGTGCTGGAGACCTGCAAGCGCAACCGGATGAAGTCCGGTTATCTCCGGCTCGTGGTGACGCGGGGCAAGGGCTACCTGGGGCTTTCCCCTGACCGGTGTAAAAAGCCGACGGTGATCATCATCGCCAGCGAGCTGGAGCTATATCCGGAGAAGTACTACCGCGAGGGGTTGCGGGTAGTGACCGTGCCCACCTGGAGAAATTCTCCGGCGGCCTTGGATCCAAGCATCAAGTCGCTCAATTACCTCAACAACATCCTTGCCAAGATCGAGGGTCAGCAGGCCGGGGCGCAGGAGGTCATTATGCTGAACCCGCAGGGCCTGGTGGCGGAATGTTCCGGTGACAACATTTTCCTTATTCGTGACCAGGTGCTGATCACCCCCAAGCTTTCCTCAGGGGCGCTCAACGGCATCACCCGGAACACCGTCCTGGAAATCGCCCGTGAGGCAGGTTGGGAGACCCGGGAAGGTGACGTGCGACGCTACGACCTATTCACGGCCGAGGAGGTGTTTTTGACGGGGACCGGTGCGGAAGTCATTCCGGTGGTGGCGGTGGACGGGCGGGTGATCGGCACGGGCAAGCCTGGCCAACACACCGCCGACCTGATCCGCCGTTACCACAAGCTGGTCACCACCACGGGGACAAAGATCCCCGCCTGAGGGAGCCGTGGATTGCCAAAAGTGCGGCCGTAAGCCCGCCACCGTTTTTATGACCACGGTGGTTGGGGAGAACCTGAAACGCACCGATCTTTGCGCCGATTGCGCCAGGGAGAGCGGGGCGCTGCACCCGAGCGGCTTCCTGTCTCCTGACGCCCTCGCAACCGTCGGGGAACCGTCCCCGCCCAAGGGCGGGGAGAAGTGTCCGGCCTGCGGGTATCCCTTGGACACCCTGAGCAAGACGGGGCGGCTGGGTTGTGCCGCCTGTTACGAAAAGTTTTCCGCCCATCTGGCGAGCGCCCTGCAAGAGTCCCAGAAATCCCTCGTTCATGTCGGCAAGCGGCCGGAAAGAAAGAACGCGCGCCGCGAGGAGTTGGAAAAGGAGCTGCAGCAGCTGATTCGCTCGGAGCAATATGAGGAAGCCGGCAAGATTCGCGACCGGATGGCCAAGCTGAAGTCCTCGGCCCGCAAGGGTAAAACCGAATGAAGGTTTCCTTGGAGTGGCTGCGGGAATGGTGTGATTGGGAGGGAACCCCCGTCCAGGTGGCGGACCGTTTCACGCGCAGCGGCACGGAAGTGGTGGCCATCCGCTCCACCGGTAGTCAGGTCCCCGGGGTGGTGGCCGCCAAAATTCTCGACAAACAACCGCACCCGAATGCCGATCGACTGACGGTCTGTAAGGTGGATGACGGGAGCGGACCGCGGCAAGTGGTCTGTGGAGCCAGGAACCACAACGCGGGTGATGTGGTTCCGTTAGCCAAACCTGGCACGATCTTTCCCGATGGGATGACCATTAAATCCGCCAAGTTACGGGGCGAGAGCTCTGAGGGCATGCTGTGCTCCGCCAAGGAACTGGGTCTTGCCGAGGACGCGGAAGGGCTGCTTCTTCTTCCCAAAGACACGCCGCTCGGTGCGCCGCTGGAAACATTGTATCCGGGAGAGACCGTGATGGAGTTTGAGATCACGCCCAACCGGGCGGACTTGGCTTCCATGGAGGGGATGGCCCGGGAGTTCGTGGCCCTCGGTGCCCAAGCGAAAGACCGGGGTGCGATCCGAGCGCCGGCCCCCGGGTCGCTGACGGGGATAAAAGTGGAGGTGGCGGATGCCAGGGATTGCCCCGCCTACTCCCTGACCGCCCTCACGGTGAAACCCGGCATCGATTCGCCGGACTGGATGAAGAAAAGGCTTCTGGCCTGCGGTACGCGCAGCCTCGGACTGGTCGTGGACATCACCAACTACGTCCTGCTGGAAATCGGCCAGCCGGTGCACGCGTTTGACGCCGCCAAGATTCAGGGTGCCTCAATCCAAATTCGCCGGGCGAAGGTGGGGGAGAAGTTTGCGGGACTCGACGGCGGCAGTCATGAACTGACCGCCCAGGATCTCGTTATTGCGGACGGGAAGGGGCCCGTTGCCTTGGCCGGAGTGGTCGGAGGCAAGGAAAGTGCGGTGGGTCCGGGAACCCAAAAGATTTTGCTCGAGTCGGCCCGCTTTCATCCGGGAACGGTGAGAAAGACCGCCCGGAGATACTCCCTGCACACGGAATCCTCCCGGCGATTCGGCCGGGGCGGGTTGGATCCATCTTTGGTGGAGCGGGCCCGCAACCGGGTCGTGGAACTTCTTCAACAGTTCGGGGCCTTGGAAAAGGTGGATGGCGCCACGTTGGTGGGCGGAGTCAAGGCCAAAGAGGAGGTCCCCATCCCTCTGCGACCATCAAAAGTGGAACGGATGCTTGGGCAGGCCCTTGATTCCAAGAAAATTCAGGCCCGGCTAAATGCGCTTGGATTTAAGGCCAAGGGTGAGGGTTGGATTCCGCCGGGCTGGCGGGAAGACGTGCGCGAAGAAATGGATCTGATTGAGGAGCTGGTTCGAATGGAGAATCTGGACCAGACGCCGTCCGCTCTGGATCCACTCGCGGAGGGGGAATCAGAAGAGGATAAAAGAAGCCGGCGGCTCCGCCAGATTCGGGAATTTTTGGTGGAGCGGGGCTTCTTTGAAACCCTCACCGGAAGTTTAGTGCGGAAAGAGGAGGGTGCGGCGGTGAAGCTTTCGGTGCCGGCAGGGCCGGAGGCAGGCGCCCTCCGTGGTTCCCTGGTTCCCGGACTCCTGGCCTCGGCCGGTCGGAACGCCTCCCGCGGAAACATCCACCTGAAGCTTTATGAGATCGGTAGAGTCACAAGTGAAAAGGGGAAAGAGGAACTCCGGCTGGCCCTGTTGGTGACCGGACAGGAAAGGCCGGTGGACTGGCAGGAGAGGGAGGAAAAGGCAGGTCCGTTCAGCCTCAAGGGCGTCCAAGAAGAGATGCGGGCCCGGTTCCCCGGATTCCCCGGCCCCGCAAAGGCACGGGAAGCCACGGGGTTGGAAAAGAAGCAGGCGTCCTTAAAAATCCCGGTATGGGTGGTGGAACTCCCGCTCGGCGAGAGGGCCGAAAAGACTGCGGAAAACCGCGAGATCAGCAGTTTTCCCGGAGTTGAGAGGGATTTGGCCTTGGTCCTGCCGGAAACCGTGCCTTACGCCGAGGTGGAGAAGGCCATCCGGGCGGCGGCTCCGCCGGAGCTGGAAAGCCTGCAGGTTTTCGACCGCTTTCGGGATCCGTCCGGGGCCAAGGTGCCCAAGGGGTCGTTGTCCCTGGGTTGTCGCTTGAAATTTCGTTCCCCCGCGCTTACCTTAACGGAAGAGATGGTGAGCGGCTGGGAGAAAAAAATTCTGGAGTCGCTTTCCACCCGGTGCCAAGCCAAGCTCCGGGGAGTTCTTTGAACCGGGTTGTTTCGGTTTCACGCCCTGCTCGGTGCGTGTGACGGAGCAATTTCTTTCGTCCGATATAATAAAATACGAGGCCCAACCTTAATCCGAACATGTCGTGCCTTGATTGGAAGGCAGACGCGGAAGCGGGAGCCTCAAGTTCTGGAGGATTCCAGGGTCGAAAGAAATTTTCCTAGCGCCTGGGCGGGGCGTGTCTTTTCCATGAAGATGGGGATCAAGGAACGGTGGGGCCGGGAATTCGGGAGGCGAGGGCGTTCACCTTGGGGAGATTGGCGAGGAGATCGGCGATGGCATCGTAGCGTCCAGCGAGAAGCCCCTGTTGGGCGATGGGCTTCATGGCGACGGGAAAGGTCAAAGATCCGGCCTTCACCCGCAGCTTTTCCAGGTCGATCTCCACTTCGGTTTCCGGCCTTTCCGAGACCAGTTTGGACAGCGCCTGCAGATCAGAGGGCTGGGCGGCCACGCAAGGGAGTCCGAGCGTGGTGCTGTTGCCAAAGAAAATCTCCGCAAAATTTCCGGCGATCACCGCCTTGAAGCCGGCTCGGACGATGGCCTGCGGAGCGTGTTCGCGTGAGCTCCCGCAGCCAAAGTTCATCCCGGAGACCAAAACCGTCGCGCCTTTATGTTTCGGTTGATCGATCGGGTGATGCTTGGATTTTCCTTCCGGGGTGAAGCGGACATCGCGGAAAAGGTGCTCTCCCAACCCGTCAAAAGTGACGCACCGCATATAGCGGGCGGGGATGATCCGGTCGGTGTCAATGTCGTCGCCTTCCACGGGGACGGCCCGGCCCGTCACCTTTTTGATCGGGGCGAGGGACATGTCAGGCGAAGACTTGGCGGGCGTCGCTGACTTTCCCGCTGACCGCGGCGGCCGCCACCATCACCGGGCTCATCAGGATGGTTCGGCCGGTGGGACTGCCTTGGCGGCCCTTGAAATTCCGGTTGGAGGAGGAGGCGCAGATTTCGTCCCCCACCAACTGGTCGGGGTTCATCCCAAGGCACATCGAACAACCGGCCTCGCGCCAGTCGAATCCCGCATCCTTAAAAATCCGGTCAATGCCCATCTCCTGGCAGACTTTGGTGACTCCCTGCGAACCGGGCACGGCGATGGCCCGAACTCCCGGGGCCACCCTTCGGCCTTTGAGAAATTTGGAGGCCTCCACAAAGTCCGAGACCCGCGCGTTGGTGCAGGAGCCGAAAAAGGCGACCTGGATCGGTTGGCCGGCCAGCCTTTGGCCGGCCTTGAATTTCATGTGCTCGAGGGCTTCTTTGGCGGAGGCGCGGTCGGCGACGGGTAGTTTCTCCGGTTCGGGAATCGCTTCGTCGATAAAGATGGCTTGGCCGGGATTGATGCCCCAAGTGACGGTGGGACGAATTTCGGCGGCATCGAAAACCTTCACATCGTCGTATTGCGCATCGGGGTCGGAAGCCACCTTCTTCCACTCAAGGATGGCGGCATCCCAATCCTTGCCCTTGGGGCAGTAGGGCCGGCCCCGGAGGTAAGCAAAGGTCTTTTCGTCAGGATTCACGTAGCCGGCGCGGGCGCCTCCCTCAATCGACATGTTGCAAATGGTCATCCGTTCCTCGAGAGCGAGCCCCGCGATGGTCGGACCGGCATATTCATAAGCGAAACCGGTGCCGCCGTTCACCCCGAGGGTGCGGATGACATGAAGAATGATGTCCTTGGCGTAGACGCCCGGACCAAGCTTTCCGCGGACTTCGATCTTTCGGACTTTCAGGGGGGAGAGGGCCATAGTTTGGGTGGCGAGCACATCCCGGACTTGGCTGGTGCCGATGCCGAAAGCGACGGCCCCGAAAGCCCCGTGCGTGGAAGTGTGGGAATCCCCGCAGGCGATCGTGGTGCCGGGTTGCGTGATGCCCTGTTCCGGGCCAACGATATGGACGATGCCCTGCTTGCCGGAGGGGATGTCGAAGAAGGTGATGCCGAAGTCGGCGCAGTTTTTGCGAAGCTCCTTGATCATGGCGTCCGCCAAGGTGTCCTGGAAGGGTTCGACGCGTTGGTCGGTGGGCACGATGTGGTCGACCGTGGCAAAAGTGCGCTGGGGAAAGGCGACTTTCAGCCCCAAGTCGCGGAGCATGCCAAAGGCCTGCGGGCTGGTGACCTCGTGGATCAGGTGGGTTCCGATGAACAGTTGGGTGGAGCCGTCGGGCAACTGGCCCACGGCATGGCGGTCCCATACTTTTTGGAAAAGCGTCTTTCCCATAGGGACTTAGAGTAAACGATTTAAGGCAGACAGGCAAAGAGCGAGATCAGGGCCGAAGAGGACGATCAGACGCGCAACCAGAGCGTGGCGTCGGCGAAGGTCAGCTGGAATTTGCGGCGGTGTTCGCGGAGGAGAAAAGGCAGATCCTGGCGGCGCAGAAGCCGGAAGTGCGGCGCAAGCAGCCTCCTTGTGGCAAAGAATGAATTCCTGAGCCATCGGGACGAGGGGGTGAAGGCCTTGGACCACGTATAGGGGGAGGTCAGGAGCAAAAGCCCTCCGGGGCGAACGAGTCCGGGCAGGACTTTCTGCAAAAGCCGTTGGGGGTCTTTGACCCGATCGAGCAGATTGGCGGCGAGAACGAGGTCGAACGGAGCAAGGCGAGGCAGGCGCAGAGCATCTCCAGTCCCAAACGAAACGCGGCCCCGAATTTTTTGGGCAGGTGCCACGATTCGGACCGGCCTCGTTCGATGGCCTTCCTCGTTCAATCGGAAGGAACAAAGGCCGCGCGTGGCCAACTTTTTAGCGGCGGCGATAAAGGTCTTGGAGGAATCGATCGCCAGGACTGCAGGGACTTTCCGGGAGAGTTCAAAGGACGCCCTGCCGACCGCGCAACCGAGATCCAAGGCCCGGCGGGGCCGAATTCTTCGGCGCTTGGCCTCCGAAAAAAGCAGGCGGGCACAAGCCGCGGGAAAGTTGCGAAGCCCGAACGGCGTGCTTCGCCCCCGGGGCAACAACTCCCGCGGCTCGAGGTAATGGAATGCAAGGTACTCCGCGAGGGCGGAGCCGGATTCGTACGTTGCGCTCAGGCGAGGAGTTGAGCCAAATACTCGGTGGGACGGTAATTTTCCATCACCACGGTGGTGGTCCCGTTCCGATGCATCCGGACCTGCTTCACCTGGATTTCGGGCGTTTTGTGCGGAGCGTAGAGGATGTCGTCATGGGTGGCGTTGATCCGCTCGGCAAATTTGTCGGGGGTAAGGTGGCCCCCGAGGTGGTCCGATCGGCCGGTGGCCACGTGAATCGTGCCAAGGATTTTTTCGTCTTGGATGTCCCGCCCGCTAAAGGGAAGGAGTTGGGTGCCAAAACCCAGTTCACCCAGTTCGCCGGTGACTGGGTCGCGTTGGAGCTTGGCCACATGCTCCTGAAATTTTTTCAGGTTCCCGCTGAGGAAGGAACCACCCACCTGGCGGCCCCCCTCAATATCCAAGATAGCAAGAGTCCCGTCCTCAAACTTCATCGGCATCTGACCGGAACCGCCGGTGGGGACAAAATAAACCTCGCCGGCCGGAAGGTTGGCGACATCCGGGGTTTTTCCGCGGCAAAGGCCGTGGGACTTTTGGGCCTCCTGACGGCCGAGATCGAGATGCAGGGTGCAGGATTTTCCGGCGACTTCGTAGTCAATTTCCACCCAGTCCGATTTAGTCAGGCCGAGGCGAAGTTTTTCTGCCTGCTTGCTGACCTCATTGTAATCCACGGCCAGGCCGGTTTGCAGAATGACTTCATTGAGCCCGTGCAGGGTGGCGCCCCGGAAGCCGTGCTTCTTTGCGGAAGCGGTCAGGGGGGCGGTGGCCGAGTAGGTGGAAATGCAGAGGATGATGTCGTACTTGGGGTAAATGTCTTTTTCGAAGGATAGGCGGCGGCCCTGCGTGTCCATGACGAGGTCATCCATGTCGAGGTTGCTGCCGCCGGTTTTTTTGTAGGCATAAAATTCACCACCGGTCAGACCGAGTTCGTGCCCCACCCCGTTGTTCAGACCCTGATAAAAAATATCGTGGGCGTATTTTTGGACCGTCAGGGCAGGATCTTGGAGAAAAGCGAAGTCCTGAACCTGGGTCGGATCGTCCAAGTCGATCAAAACGCAAGCCCGCTCCCCTTTTTGGGGTTCAAAAACAGTTTTCAGCAAGCGGGTCAAATCAAAGGGTGGGAAGGAGTTCGGAATGCTTAATGCTTGGTTGGACATCCGATAATTATATCCCAAAAAAAAGGCCACGCAAATGCCGGACTGGCGCGGATCGGTGGGTGCCGGCAGACTCCCAAGATGCCGCTTTTGGATCAGGTCCGTTCCGACTATTTCGATTTTTTACGTTTTCCGACCGTGTCGGCGGACCCGGCCAGGCTCCCGTCCCTGCGGGATTGCGCCGCGTGGCTGGCAGAAAAATTTGGGGCGATGGGAATGGAGGCGGAGATCGCGGCTACGCCTGGGGCTCCCGTCGTGTTGGCCAAGTGGAGTCAGCCGGGAGGCGGGCAACGTCGCCGGGTGCTGATTTACGGTCACTACGACGTGCAGCCGGCAGAAAGGGAGGACGGGTGGACCGGGGATCCGTTTGAACCGCGATTGAAAGGCGGAATGGTCGTGGCGCGGGGATCCACGGACAACAAGGGGCAAATTTTTGCCCATATGCTGGGCGTGGCGGAGGCGATCAAGGAGGGTGGCGCGGCAACGGATGTGGTGTTTGTGGTGGAAGGGGAAGAGGAGGTGGGGAGCGACAACTTGGAGGCTGTTTTAAAGGCCCGAAAAAAGGATCTGCGGTGCGACGTGGCGGTAATTTCCGACACCAACATGGCGGGTCCCGATCAACCGACCCTCACCTACGGGCTCAGGGGGATCGCGGCGCTGGAGGTGGATTTGACGGGTCCTTCCCACGACCTGCACTCGGGGGTTTACGGCGGGGCGGTGGTGAATCCGATCAAGGTGCTCACGCAACTTCTGGCGGGATTGCACGACGATCATTCCCGGGTGACCGTGCCAGGATTTTACAAAAAGGTTCGGAAGCCGGCGGCGTGGGAACGCAAGGCGGCCAAGGATCTGGGGGTATCGGATGGCGAAGTACGCCGACAGGCGGGGAGTCCGGCCTTGGGTGGGGAGCCGGGCTACACCGCGATTGAAAGGATCGGAATGCGTCCGACGGCGGAGATCAACGGGATCACGGGGGGCTACCAAGGCCCGGGCCCCAAAACAGTGCTCCCCAGCAAGGCTTCGGCGAAACTCACCTTCCGACTGGTTCCCCATCAGGATCCGGCGGAGATCGCCGGGCTCGTGGAGAAATATTTGCAAAAGAAGTGCCCGAAGACCGTGAAGATGAAAATCACCCGCCACCACGGGGGGCTGCCTTATTTTTGTGATCCCAAGAAAGATTTTGGACCGGCGGCGGTGCGGGCCCTGCGTCAGGCCTGGGACGGAAAAAAGGTTCATTATCTGCTGGAGGGGGGAACCATTCCGATCGTCAGCGTGATCCGGAAGGTGCTCGGGGTGGAAACTTTGTTGGTGGGGCTGAGTTTGCCGGACTGCCGCGCCCACGGTCCGGATGAGACGTTTCCCATCGCGTATCTGGAGCGGGGTGCGCGGATGAACCGCGCGTTGCTACACGAAATCAGCAAAAGTTAAAACTTCACCATGCCCCTAAGCTGTTGGTAGAGCTTTTCCAGGTGGGGCATGGGGACGCCGGCGGCGGTGCCTTGGCGAAGAGCCTCGCCCCAAATCGATTCCAGTTCCACCGGTCTGCCAGCTTCCCAGTCGAGTTGGCTGGACGATTTGTAGTGCCCCATGGTGCGGGTGCGGACGATTTCCTTTTCAATGAGATTTGGATCTTGCGGGTAGCCGAGCTTGGCGGAAGCGGCGAGAACCTCGGTCATCAGGTCTTGGGCCTCCTGATGCAGGGTGGGGTCCTCAAGCACCTGCTGAGTGTCGCGGCCGCCGGGGCCACCGGCGATGCCAAGGCCGTTGAAAGGCACATTCCAGACCAGTTTGTACCAGCGGGCCGAGCCAATGGACGGGGCCACGGTGCAGCCCACTCCGGCTGCGGTAAAAATCTTGGCGAGGGAACGGGCGCGCGGGGTGTCTCCGCCGGAAAGGTCGGAAAACCTGATGTCCGTGCAGGCCAGGTTGCGGGCGACGCCGGGCTCGGGCCGGGAAACGCAGACATGGCAGACTCCGCCCAAGACGCGCTCTTTCCCGGCAATGGAGGCGAGGAGTTCCTCATTACCGAGCCCGTTTTGCAGGGAGCAGATCGCGGTATCGGGGCCGAGGAGCGGTGGAATGATTTTTTTAAGCGCGGCATTGCCGGTGGTTTTGATGCAGACCAGAACCAGATCCACGGGGCCGATTTCTTCCGGCGTCCCACAGGCCCGGACGGGATGAAGGTGGAAGTCGCCATAAGGACAGCGCACCTGGATGCCGTGTTTTTGAAGATGGGTCAGGTCGCGCCGGGCGAGGAAAGTGACCGGAATACCCGACTTGGCCAGCTTGGCGCCGTAATACATGCCGAGGGCTCCGGTTCCAACCACGGCGGCATGGGGAAGGGGGGGCAGGGCCTGCTGGGGGTGAGCTGGCATGGGTAGAAAATAAACCGAGCGGCTTGGAATTTACAGGCGATTGAGTCGGGGCGAGAGTCGTGAGGTCGGGTCCATAGCTCAACGGTTAGAGCAGGGGACTCATAATCCCTTGGTTCCTGGTTCAAATCCAGGTGGACCCAGTTGGTGGTGACCTGAGGCAGGTGGAACAAAACGATTCACTAGTTGTGGTCAAAGGTAAACCGGAGCGAGTTTTTTTCGGGGGCAGGAGTGGTCAGAAGCGGGGATGATGCTGCGGGTGAAAGCCTTCTTTCTGGTTTTAGGCCTGGCAGTGGCAACCACTCCCTTGGGGGTCGCCGAGGAGAACAGCGCCCAGCGCTTGGAAAATGCCCAACGCGGGGTGGCGGAAGGGAGTTGGCCGAGGAAACCCGATAATCGGCTCAGTCCGCTTTCGGGAAAAATGAAAGACAGCCAGGAAATCTCGGTGAGGTATTACGGGAAAGAGAAAGAGGTTCGGGCGAAGTCGGCCGAGGGATGGGGGAAAGAGGCGTCTTTTGGGCAGAGGGCCAACTGGGAGGGAGCGTCCGGAAGGAAGTGGGAGGAGGCGCGTTGGGGGCAAGATCGGGACTGGGCGGCGGGCCGGGGCGAAAATGAAAAGTTTCAGCCGCAAAGGGAGCTGGCCGCGGAGCAAACGATGACGATGCGGGAAATCGAACGGGAGACCGCGCAGGGCTGGTCGTCGCGGGCGGCGCGGATGGGTGGGGGTCGGGAGGGTTCGTTGCGGATGTATGAGGGGCGGTTGACGCGGGTGCGGCAGCAGGTTTGGCGGGAGGAGGAAAACGCGCGGGATCTGGGGCCGGGCCGGCAGGAAAAGTTTCGCCCGGAGGAGGTGGAAAAGATGTTGTCCCAACCTGTGGGGGATTTTCGGCGGGCCGCTACGGAACAATCTCCAGCGGCATCTCCGCGCGCAGCTGCGGATAATTGACCAAGCTGGCGGTGAGGGTGGCGGAGCCGGCGGGGAGCCGACCCCGGAGGGCCTGAAAGGGGATGGTCAGCTGGTAATTCAAACGCTCCCCAGGATTCAGAAAGCTGTAGCCGGCATCGGGGGCGAACTCAAAATCCTCCGACCAGGTGTAGACAATTTTGCCCTCGGCATTGCGGACGACGGCTTCGCAGCGCTGGGCGGTGGGAAAGTAGAGAATTGTGCCCGTGTCGGCACCGTTGGTGACGGTAAACTTTAGACTGATGAGATCCTCGGGTTGGGGGTCGCGGATCTTGGGGAGACTGAGTTCGCCCGGGGTGACTTCCAGGTTGGTCTTAAAAGCTTCCAGATTCAGTTCGTTGGCACCGGCAAAGCGTTTCTTGGAGCCTTCAATCAAAAAGCCACCTTTAATCAGGCCAGGGGCGCCTTGAAACTGCTTGGGCATGGTGTCGCGGGAGGCGTCGATCTCCGCAAAAGCAGTCCCGGAAAAAGCAATCAGTCCAAAAGCCAGCCAAAAGCCCATGTGCCAAGATTGGCCGAAACTTGCTGTCCTGACAAATCGGGTCGTTTCCGGTCCAAGGTTGGATATCGTTGAGGTATGGGTCGGATACCTTCTTGGATTCTTGGATTGATTTTGTGGATCGGAGCGGCGGAAAAGCCGCCGGTTCTGCTGCGGGTTCATTTGCAGGCGCCGGAAGGAGCCAAAGGCACGGTGACGGTCCCGGTGACCTTGCTGAATCCGCCGGAGACGATTGCCATCCGAAACATCCCCGAGGTGTCGGAAAAGGATATACAAAGCGTCCGTTCGATGGCGGATGGAACCGTGGTGGTGGAGTTCGACGATTTTGGAAAAACCAAGCTGGAGGTAGCGACCAACACGGGTCGGGGGCTGATTCTAGTGGTGATTGTGAACGGCCGGGTCGTCTATGCCCCGAGGATCGACACCAACCTGACTCGCGGGGCACTGGCGCTGCCTGCGGGCTCGATTTTTCCGTTGGAAATCGAGGCTCTTAACGACGCGCGCAACAAGGAGCGGGCGCAGAAGCTCAAGGAGATGTAGACGGAATTTTGGATTTTGGATGTTTGATTTTGGATTCAGAACAAGGTGCGTGGTCGGCGAAGGGGGAGTCGGCCCCCTGGGTGGTGCAGGGCAGCGCTCCCACAAAATCCGCGGAGCTGCCGACAGGCTTTTGACAAACAGACCTTTGGATGAGCGGGAATTGCTGGACGATCCGTCGTTAAGACTTCAAGCAAGAGCCCATGCAAATTAGCAGGTTACTTTTTCTGGCCGTCGCAGGTGCCGGCTTGTCTTTTTCGCAGAAGGGTTTGGCCTCGGTCGATTCAGCCGGGCAGGAGGCAGCCGGAATTGTTGCCGGAATCCAAAATGGAAGTGGGGCGAGACTCATTTACAACGATCAGACTCTTCGATTAGAGGTGCGAGATGAATTGGGAAATATCCTTGAGGAAATTGCCGCGGGTTCCGTTAGTCGTGCGGTGGACACGGCGGGCCAAGAGTACCGCCTGAGTTTTGGGAAAGATGAACTGGGCCGGCCCAGCGTGCTCGTTCGGCCGGGTCCGGCCATGAGGAAGCCGCTGCTGGTTGAAGTCTTTGGAAGGAAAGCCGTGTTATCTCCCGACTCCTCCTTAATGGCCACATTGGCAGACGATCAGCAGGTTTTCTACGAGCCCTCGATTTGCGGACAGGTGTATTACATCGAGGATTTTGGGGGACTTAGAGGCAAGGTGAGTCGTTTGGCATCGGCCAAGCGGGAGGTGGTGAAGAACCGCCGCAGGGCAGATTGATGAGTGAACCCTGGCAGATGGTTGGGAAGGGGTCGTGGGTGGAATTGTCTGGAGACGAGTGGCAGGAAATTCCCAATTTTGAGGGGCGGAAAGGGGCCGGAGCGTAGCGACGAGAATTAGAGGAATTTGCCGGGGTTAAGGCGGCCAGCAGGATCCAGAGACCTTTTGATTTTTTGGTGGAGTGTGCGCAGGGCCGGGGAGGTGGCCTGGTTCCACCAAGGTTTCTTGGCCAGGCCGATGCCGTGTT
>VHDM01000001.1 GCA_016876055.1 Verrucomicrobiota bacterium | reverse complement strand
ACACCAACGACGCGCCCAGTGCAATCACCCGGCTGGTGGACATGGGCGTGAAGCCGTTTTTGGTCTCCTCCTCCATCCGGGCCGTCCTGGCGCAGCGCCTGATCCGCAAAATTTGCCCGGATTGCAAAGAGCCTTACACGCCGACCGAGGCGGAACTGCGCGCCCTCAACCTGACGGCGGCCAGCCTGGCCGAGGCCCGGTTCGCCAAAGGCCGGGGCTGTGATCGCTGCCGCGGCACGGGCTATCGCGGCCGGGCCGGCATTTTTGAGATTTTCACGGTCAACGACGAGATCCGGCACCTCATCAATGAAAACGCGCCGGTCTCGAAGATCCGGCAGCGGGCACGGGATCTGGGCATGCGGACCTTGCGCGAGGACGGCATCCGGAAGGTGGCCTCCGGCATGACCACCCCGGAGGAAGTGATCTCCGCGACCATGATGGATAAGGAGTAGCCCATGGATCCGCGTTATCTTCTCCCTTTCTTGGAAGAGCAGCACCTGCTCACGTCCGAGCAGTCCCGGGAAATTTCCGAGGAAGTCAACCGCACCGGCAAGCCGGTCGAAACCATCCTGAGCAACTTCGGAATTCTCCCCAGGCCTCAGATTTTGGAAAAAATTTCCGACAGCCTGGGCCTTCCGCTGATCCCCGACCTTCAAGGCGTGGAATTTAGCCCCGAGCTGCTGGCAAAAATCCCTCCCCATACCGCCCGTAATCTTGGGGCGCTTCCCGTGGCCACCGACGGCCTGACCCTGACGGTGGCGCTGCTCGATCCCCTTTCCCCCCAGGCCATCGAGGATCTCCGCTTCGCCGCAGGGATGGAGGTGGTGCAAGTGGTGGCCCCGCCGGAGCAAATTCAACCCCTCGTGGAGCGTTATTACGGCTCCGCCGAGACCAACATCGAGGAGTTGATCAGCGAGCTGGAGAAAACTCCGGAGGCCGCCCTAGAAACGGAGGGCGTGAATCTGGCCGAGTCGGGAAGCGCCCCGATCGTGAAATACGTCAATACGGTGATCGCCCGCGCCATCCAGGCCAAGGCCAGCGACATCCACTTCGAGCCGTTCGAAAAAGAATTCAAAATCCGCTACCGGGTGGACGGCGCACTTTACGAAATGGCTCCCCCACCCCGGCGGTTGGCCACACCGGTCACCTCGCGGATCAAAGTGATGGCCAATCTGAACATTGCGGAACGGCGGGTGCCGCAAGACGGCCGGATCCAGACGATTCTGGGAGGTCGGAACGTGGATTTGCGCGTCTCCACCCTGCCCACCCAATACGGGGAGAGCGTGGTGCTCCGGGTGCTGGATCGCTCCGTGGTCAATCTGGATTTGGAGAAACTGGGTATTCCCAAGCCGATCTATGACTACATCTGCGAAACGGTGGAAAAACCCAACGGAATTTTTATCGTCACCGGCCCGACCGGTTCCGGCAAGACGACCACGCTCTATGCCTGCCTCAACCGGATCAACCTGATCGACACCAAAATCCTCACCGTGGAGGACCCGGTGGAGTACGAACTCGAGGGCATCATCCAGGTCCCCGCCAACGAGGGCATCGGTCTGTCCTTCGCCCGCGCCCTCCGCGCCTTCCTCCGGCAGGATCCCGACAAGATTTTGGTGGGCGAGACGCGCGACCTGGAGACGGCCCAGATCGCCATCCAGGCCAGCCTGACCGGGCACTTGGTGATGACCAGCCTGCACACCAACGACGCCGCCGGGGCGGTGACCCGGTTGCTCGATATGGGCGTGGAACCGTTCCTGATGGCCGCCACCATGGAGGGTATCCTGGCCCAACGGTTGTTGCGCCGGATCTGCAAGGATTGCCGGACGCCATTCCGGCCCAAGGAGGAGGTGCTGGCACAGGTGGGCCTGACGCCTTCGGAGGTCGGCGACCGTCCCTTTTATTTCGGCAAGGGCTGCGAAGCCTGCAACGGCACGGGATACCGTGGCCGGGTGGGCATTTACGAACTGCTGGATATCCGGGAGCCGATTCGGCAGCTCATCAATGAGCGTGCACCGTCGGTCGTGATCCGCCAGAAAGGAATTGAGTTGGGCATGAGCACTCTCCGGCAAGACGGCATCCGCAACATCCTTGAGGGCCACACCACCCTTGAGGAGGTTCTCAAATACACCTAAAGCGCATGCCCCTCTTTGCCTTCACCGCAGTCGACGCGCAGGGAAAAACCCACCAGGGCACCGTCGAGGCCAATAGCGCGGCGGAGGCCGGCGCCGCCATTAAAAAGCAGGGCCGCTTTCCCACCAACCTTGCCGAGACCACCGCCGCCGCCGGCAAGGCCAAGGGCAAAGGGTTCTCCTTGAGTTTTTCTTTGGGAGGAGGAACGGGCACCGGCAAAGTGCCCGCCAAGGTGCTGACGGTGTTCACCCGGCAACTGTCCACCTTGATCAGCGCGGGCCTGCCCCTGCTCCGGAGCTTGCGGACACTGAGCAAGCAGGAGAAAAACCAAAACTTAAAAAAAATCATGGGGATTCTTGCTGAGTCCGTGGAAGGCGGCACCACCTTCTCCGAGGCTCTGGCCCAACACCCCAAGGCCTTCAATAAACTCTATGTGAACATGGTCAAAGCGGGAGAATTGGGCGGCGTGCTCGAAATCGTGCTGACCCGCCTGGCGGAGTTTGCCGAAAAGAGCCAGCGGATCCGGGGCAAGGTGACCTCGGCGATGGTCTATCCCGCCGTGGTGTTGACCATTGCGGTGGGCATCGTCACGTTTCTGATGCTTTTCATCGTGCCGAAGTTCGAGGCAATTTTTAAGGACATGCTCGGCGGCCGGCCCCTGCCGGCGATCACCCAGATCATCATGGATCTCAGCCGGTTCATTCAGGGCAACTTCCTGCTCATCGCCGGGCTCCTGATCGTCCTGGTGGTTGCCATGCGGTTTGCCCTGCGGCTGCCGGGAATCTCTGCCGCCGTGGATAGTTACAAACTGAAGCTTCCCCTCTTTGGGGACATGCTCACCAAGACCTCCGTGGCCCGTTTTAGCCGAACCCTGGGAACCTTGGTTTCCTCGGGCGTGCCGATCCTGCAGGCGCTCCAGATCACGCGGGACACCGCCGGAAACGAGCGCGTCGGTGCCGCGATCGAAAACATCCATGATAACGTCAAAGAGGGCGAATCCATGGTGGCTCCCATGGAAGCCAGCCAGATCTTTCCCCCGATGGTGGTTTCCATGGTGCAGGTCGGTGAGGAGACCGGGCAGTTGCCGGACATGCTCACCAAGGTGGCCGATGTTTTTGAGGAGGAGGTGGATGTCGCCGTGGCCGGCCTCACTTCGCTGCTGGAACCAGTCATGATCGTGCTGCTCGCGCTGATTGTCGGCACCATCGTGGTGGCCCTTTTCCTGCCGCTCATCACCATTATCCAGGATCTCACCGCCGGCGGCTGAATTTTTCCTCGGCCCCATGCAGCTCGAACTTGTGGTTTGCCGATGCGGGGAGGATTTGGCCTGGACCCGGAACGTGCCGCGCGGCCTGCCCCTCACCGTATACGACAAAACCCCTGGCCCCGGTGCGCCGTGGCCCGGCGCAGTTCGCTTGCCGAATGTGGGGCGCGAGGCGCACGCGTGGTTCCACCACCTGGTGGAACGCTATGCCTCGCTGGCAGCTTGGACCGTCTTTGCCCAAGGGCGTCCCTTTGACCATGCCCCTGACCTGCACTCGGTCCTCCGCCGCTTGGCATCGGAGCAGCCCCCGGCGGAGGATTTTCTTTGGCTGGGATTTCTTTGGGAGACGGATGATGCCCGCGGCCGTCCTACGTTTGTCCACTGGTCGAAAAATCCCGAACGACGGGAGTTGGATTTGGCGGGTTTTTTTCACCGCCTGTGGGGGGAACCGGCTCCAGGTTTAGTCCGGTATGTCGGTGGAGGGCAGTTTGCGGTTTCCCGGGAGGCCGCCTGGCGGCGCCCCCGGGAATTTTATAGGCGTGCCCGAGCCGTCGCCGCCGAATTCCCGGATGCCGCCCATGCGTTTGAACGGGTCTGGGACCGGGTGTTTCTCGCCCCGCCGCTTGATCCGGCGCTCTTCGGCCCATCGGGGCTTCGTCGTCTCAAGCCCGTAAAGCCCAAGGGCACGCCGTTGGTTTTATAAGGTGTTGCGCTTCAGGTTAGGGCGCGGGAACCGTCCCGGCGCGCGCTTGAAGGGTGGAAAGTTTTTCCCGCAAATGGGAAGGCAGAATCACCGTGCCCCCTTCGACATCCACCAAGCCATCGGGGCCCTTGCGCAGTTTCGGTTTTTCCAGGGTTTCCTGCCGATTTTCCTCCCGCAGAGGATTTCCATCCTGATTGACCACGCTGATTCGGTGCTGCCCGGGTCCGACGGCGTACAGCAAATGGAGGTGGTTTTCGGAATCAAACTCCGCCGTCGGTTGACCCAGCGGCAGAAAAGGGCCCAAGCGCCGGGAGGGAAACACCAGATTCTGTTCCGGAACCTCCACCCGCAGGTAAAGACCCACGTTCGGATCCTCGTAGAATTTCACGAGGGAGAAAATGCGGCGCTCCTTCCCATGCCCCCGGGGCATGCTCCAGATAATCTCCCCTCGCCCGACCAAGAACGGCAACGGCTCGGTCAACAGGGAAGTTCCTTGGGGCGGACGTACCGACGCCCTCACCCGGTACCCGCCCGGTTCCCGCACCAGAAAATGGGGCGCCAAATCGAGTGGCAGGGCCCGACTCTCCCCTGGTTTCAGGACCAAGGCGGGCGGAGCCAAAGGCCGGTCCGGTTTCAGCAGGAGACCGTCGATGGACTGCACGATCATTTCGAGCCAGGGCCGATCTCCGCTTTCTTCGAGGACAAGTTCCTGGCCCCCGAGATTTTTTAAGTTCACGGTCACCGGAATCGGAGCGTACTGCAGGTAGGAGGATTTGGGGGTTTCCAGCCGAACGTCGAGCTGGGCCCAGGCACCCTGGCTGTTGCCCAACCAGCCAACCAGAAAACAGGCCATTCCCCACGCGCGTGCATTCATGCAGTCCAACAGAATGAGCGAAGGGGCCTTGTCAGCAAGGCCGATTCGGCTGGGAAAGAAAATTTAAGCGAGAATCGCAGGCCCGACCGGGGAGGCCAAGGGGGCCGCTTCCGACAGTTGCTCCGCACGGAGAGCTGCCCGCAGTGCTTTTTTCCACGTGCCGAAGAAGTGCTTTTTGCAAGCTGCCGCAAACAAGGACGGATTGGCCTTTTTGACCTCGGGGGTAATCAGGGGAATGCCCTGTCTCTTAAGGCCGAGGATGCCTTCGACCAGAGTCTCCCGACTCCACCGCTTACGTCGACGGACGTCGTCGTAGTTGATGCCGGCTCGCTCCAGGGCCGCTCCCCAGTTTCCAAAACGGCGCCGGGCCGTGGCGATCAGACGGTTCGATTTCTCATCCATGGACTTGGAACTGAGATCTGCACCTTCGGACTTGAGCCGGCGGATTTCCCCGAGAATGTCGGTCTCTTCCCAGCTGCGATAGCGGTAAATTTCTTCCGATTCCAGGCCGGCCGCCTCCAGGGCGGCTTTCCAACTGCCGAAATATTTCGGCCGAATCGCGGCGTAAACCATGGAGTTGTATTGGCTGAGAGCAATCGCGCGGAAGGAAAGATCCACCCCGCGGCCATGAAGGTTTTGAATCTCTTGAATGATGGTCTCGTTTGACCATTTGCGATACTTGCGGACCTGATCGTAAGGGATTCCGGCCGTTTCCACGGCCTTTTGCCAACTCCCAAAATAGCGGATGGAGGCCGCAAGGAGTTCCTGGAAATTCAGGCGGACATGGTTTGCGTAGAGAGGCTCACCTCGGTCTTTCCAGGCCCGGATTTCGACCAAAACCTGATCAGACGTCCACCTCATATTTTTTCTACCTACCTTGCTCATCCCCCTACCTTGCCAACGGCCGTAATGGATGTCAAGTTACGATTTGTTTTCTTATCCCCAAATAACTTTTTAGTAACTATTTGAACTGTTTATTCTCCTTTAAACAAGCGTTTGGAAAGTGATTCAGGCAAACCCGCCTTTAGGATTTTTGCGGAGGCTTTTTCAACGGGATACCCCACCCTTCGAAGGTCCACCCAGTACTCTTCCGGACAAAAAAGGGCATAAGCAGCACGCCAATCCCCGTCTCGAGGTTGCCCTACCGATCCCACGTTAAAGAGAAATTTGCGACCCGCCTTGCTTCGATCAGGGTGCACATCCACTCGGCGAAATTCCAATGGGCGGACCTCGTTCTCCTGGGCGAAGGCGCACGGCCGGTGTGTGTGACCCACAAAGGAAAGCAGGCTTTTTTGGTAAAAAAAGGAGGTCTGCGCCTCCAGACGAGTGGAAATGTATCCCCAAGACTCGGGTCCATCCAAGGTGGCATGGACCAGGGTGAGCGGGCCCTCCGTCCAGATCATCGGCAACCGCCGGAGATAATTCAGCTGGCCGGGATTCAACTGCCGCCGGGAGTATTCCAAAGCCTGTTTCGCCGCTTCGGAAAAGGCATGCGGGGCTTTCCCGGAAGGAACCAGATCGTCGTGGTTGCCCCGCACCACGGGGCAGCCCATCGCCCGCACCACCTCAAGGCACTCCGCCGGGTTGGCGCCGTACCCCACCAGATCCCCCAAACAAAGGGGATGCGTGACCCCCTGCTCTTCCATGTCGGCCAGGACTGCCTCCAAAGCCTCCAGATTTCCGTGAATGTCGCCGAAAATCCCGTATTTCACGGGCGCTTTCCGTTTGGAGAGGTGCGGAGTTCCTTTGTAAGCCTCTGCATCTCCCGTTCCACTACCTCGGGTTGGCGGGCCGGATCGGGGTTTTCTCCCATCGTCCGGCGCAGTTCCTGGAAATAGGCCAAGGCCGCTTTTTTGTCCCCCGCCTTGTCGAGGGCGTACCCAACAAAACGTTCCAAATACGGCGGCACATCTCCTTTGGTCAAAGCCGCCCGGTAGCAGACCGCCGCCGCCTGATAATCCGACAACCGTTGCCAATACAGATCTCCCAGTCGTTGGAACAAAAGCGCCTTCTCGGGAACCGCCCGGGTGCCTCGTTCCAGCAGTTCTCTTCCCGCCTCCACCCACTTCCTTGCCTCAATCCGCCTGCGCGTCTCACTTTCCAACCCCTCATAACGCTCCGCCGCCACCGCCGCATTCCAGGCCAGGTGCCATGAAGCCAGATCCCAAAACAGCGCCACCCGTGGCTGGAGTAGGGTCGCCAGCTCCAGCGCACTCCGCACCCGGACCCACTGCTTTTCTTCCCAGGCCCCGTGCGCCTGCAACATCAGGGCATTGGCCGCCAACCCGCGGAATCCCCCCAACGCGGCCAACACCAGCCCTTGCCCCAACTTTTCCCGGACCGCCACCGCGGTGGGCCCCGGGAACCCCACCGTGGCCAGCCGCTGCTCTTTGGTCATTCGGATTTCCCACGGCAGCTTACCGATCCCCCAACCCAAGATCAGCCCACCCGCCAACGCCAGCGCAACCACCCGGCTCACAAATCCCTTTCCTCAAAAAGGCAGGCCGCTGCCGCCAACAGCACCGCCACATAGGCAACGGAATAAGCCAACACCTCCAACGTGGCCCGCCAGGGCACCACATTGCCCGCCACAATTTCATCAATCAGGCTGTAAAGGTTGAAATCCGGCACGAGCAGGGCCACCGCCGCCAGAAACAGCTGGATAAACCACGCGGCTTTTTCGCCGGATTCCAACCACTGCTCCCGCGCCACACTTTGCAGGTGCCCGATCAGATAAACCAGCAGGGTCATCGCCACCACGAAGGTTGTCGAGGTCGCCAACGTGCTAAAAAAAACCGCCAGGCCGCATACCACAAACAGTTTGGCCCCCATCAGGGCAAACGCCTGCCAAAGCCGCGGATCGCGGGACTCCGCCTGAATGGCCTGGACCACCCCGGCTTCCCCACCCTCCAGCCCGATCAACTGGGCCTCCTTCCACCGGAGCACCGCCCAAAAGACGGCGCCCATGATCGCTAACATCACCGCCAGCAGGGCCACCAAGCCCAAGTATTTTCCCACCACAAACTCCCACCGCCGCAACGGCCGGCAGAGGGCGGTCAGGATGGTCCGTCGCTCAATTTCCGCCGGGATCAGTTGCGCCGCCCCTAATAAACCGACCAACAGACCCGTCAGACTGATCGTCGCATAGCCAAGATCTTTCAGGAATTTGAACTGCTCCTGAAAAGAAAACTCCGCGAAGTAATTGGCCCCGCCCAACAACACCAGGGCAAAAACCAGCAGCACCGCAAAAACCTTTTGCCGCACCGCTTCCAAAAAAGTGTTTTCCGCCACCGCCCGGATCCTCCGCCAACTCTCCCTCATCGCCGTTCCCTTTCCGGAAGGTTGCGCAGAAAATAGTCCTCCAACCGCTCCCGCGGCGAGCCCTCCCCCAACACCTCGGCCCCGTGTTGGACCAACCAGGCATGCAACTCCCGGCGCTGGGCCTCCCCGAGCCCCCTTGCGCGCACCTGCCACTCTCCCGACATGGTGAGTAAATCCTCCAGCCTTCCCTCCCGCAGCTTCTGGCCCCGGTGCAGAATGACCACCCGATCCGCCACATCCTCGACCTGCTCCAGCAGATGGCTCGAAAAAATCACCGTTTTGCCCCGTTCCTTCAATTCCCGGATCAAATCACGAATTTCCCGCGAGCCGGCCGGATCCACACCCGCCGTCGGCTCATCCAGCATGACGATTTCCGGATCACTGACGAGGGCTCCCGCCAAGCCAGCCCGCTGCAGCATGCCTTTGGAATAAGTCCGCAGAGGCCGCCGGCCCGCCTCACCTCCCAGCCGGACCAGCGAGAGCAACTCCGCAACCCTGCCCTCCAAAGCTTTCCCGCCCAGGCCACAAAGTTTTCCGTAGTACCGCACCAGTTCCAAACCAGAAAGAAACGCGGGGAAATACGGATTTTCCGGAAGAAAGCCGATCTGCTTTCGGGCCGCCAGCGTCCCGGCCAGGTTCCCGCAAACCTCGGCCCGCCCCGCGGTTGGCCGCAGCAATCCCAGGATCATTTTCATCGCCGTACTTTTGCCGCTGCCGTTGGGACCCAGCAGGCCGAACACCTCGCCCCGCTTGATCTCCAAGTCGAGTCCCTCAACCGCCAGCACCCGGCCACGTCCCCAACCCAACGTGAACTCCTTGCGGAGCGACTGCGTCCAAACGGCCGCGCTCATCGGATCTGAAACCCTTTTTTTCCGCCCTCCACCGCCACCTCCTCCGCCTCCTGCTTCCGGATAAACCCCTCCAGATGGCTCACGGCAATTTCCTTTTCCATGCCCTCCACCTCGCCCCGTTCCCCCTGCAAGAGCACTTCCACCCTTCCGTCGGGCAGGTTGGCCGCATAGCCAGCCACTGCAAAACCCTCCGCGATCTGGCGTACGCCAAAACGGAATCCCACGCCCTGCACCCGCCCCTCATACAGAATTTTTTTTGCCACCATAAGCAGGGATTTTCCCACCCCCGGCCGCAACATTCAAACCCCAAGGCAGGATTTTTGCGCTGGCGCTGCTCGCTTTTGCATCGCCCTTCCTCAGGGTCGGTTGGAAAATACCCCGGTGTCGAACCTCGCCCTGTCCACCTGCTGGCATGCCGACCGCGTTCCCAACGGCACCGCGCTCCTGCAAGAGGCTTCCGCCCTCGGTTTTTCCTCGGTCGAACTCAGTCACAACACCCGCTTCAGCCTTTGGCCCGGCATCCTTTCCGCCCACCGCCAACCCGGTGCGCCCCGCATCGAGACTCTCCATAACTTCTGCCCCGTCCCGGTCGAGCTCCCGCGGCCCCATCCCAATGCCTACGAATTTTCCGATCCCCGGGAGCCCGCCCGCCGTCTTGCCGAACGCCACACTGTGGAGACCCTCAAGGCGGCCGCCGCCGTCGGTGCAAAACGTGTCGTTCTTCACCTCGGCTCCGCCGGGCCGCGGCGGCCCAAGAAAAAACTCGAACCCCTCCTGGCGGCCGGAAAGATCGGCTCACGGGGGTTTGTCCGGAAAAAAATCCAAGCCCTTCGTACAATGGAGACCGCCTTCGCTGGGATCTGGCCCCGCGTGGAGACCCTTCTTCTTCGAATCGGCGAAAAGGCCGCCGCCTTGGGCCTGCAGTTGGGCCTGGAATGCCGCGAAAATCTTTGGGAAATCCCTCCGGATGATTTTTGGGAGGACATCCTCCAAAAGCTTCCCGCCCCCACCTTCGGCTATTGGCACGACTTTGGCCACGCCGCCGCCAAGGAAAACCTGGGTCTCATCGATCACGAGCAGCACCTTCGCCGCCTTGCCCCGCGCCTGATCGGCGCCCATCTCCACGATTACCACCCCGAGGATGGTGACCACCTTCCCCTCGGGCAGGGCACGATTCCTTTCGCCCGCCTCCTGCCCCTGCTGCCGCGGGCCGCCCACGTCTCCCTCGAATTATCTCCGGATGTGTCCGCCGAGGACGTTCGTGCCAGTCTCGCATGGTGGAAGAAAAACCAGCCCGCACGCTCCTGAGCCGACTCGCCCCCTGGATCCGGGTGGCCGTCACCGCCGGCATCCTTGGCTTCCTCGCCGGCAAGGTGAACTGGGCCCAACTGGGCCAACGATTTCTGTCCGCCGATCCTGCCGGGCTCACCGCCGCTCTTTTTCTGACCCTGGCCTCGATTTTACTATGCGGGGTCCGGTTTTGGTTCCTCCTCCGGCTCCAAAACATCCAGCTTCCTCTGTTCCGCGCCCTTCATCTCACCTTCGTTGGCTTTTTTTTCAACCTCTTCCTTATCGGCTCCACCGGGGGCGATGCCATCCGCCTTTATTATCTGATCCGCTGGTTCCCGGATCGCAAGGCCCGCTCCGCCCTCGCCATCCTGCTCGACCGCGTCTTTGGCGTGGCGGTGCTCTTTGGTTTGGCCCTGGCCTTGCTTCCCGCCACCGCCTCCCGCTTGGCCCAAGATCCCACGTTTGCTCCTCTGGCCCAGGCCATCCCGTGGCTGGGACCCACCGGAGCCGCGCTCCTGGTGCTCGGCTTCGTCATCCCCGGCCTTCTTCCCAACCTGCCGCTCCCGGCCAAACTGCCCGGCCGCACCGTGGTCCTCGACCTGCTCCACGGCCTGCGCGACACGATGCACGGCGGCTGGACCACCGTGGCCACCGTTCTGGTGGCCATCGCCGTTCACCTCTTTAGCTTCGGCGCCGCCACGCTCCTCGCTCGCTCCCTCGGCCTGCCCATTGACTACGCCCTCGCCGGCCTGATCCTTCTCCTCGTCTTTTCCGCCGCCGCCCTGCCCATCAGCGTCAGCGGGCATGGTGTTCGCGAAGGAGTCATGATTTTCCTCTTCACTCATTTGGGCATCAGCCAAGAAGCCGAGTCCGCCCTTGCCTACTCCCTGCTCATTTACGGTCTGGGACTTTTTTGGGGCCTCTTCGGGGGCCTTGCCTACCTCACCCTGAAATCTCCGGGAAAAAAATGATCCGCCACCCCCAAGCCGAAGCCGTGGTCCGCCGCCTTGCTGAGGCTGGCCACCAAGCCGTCTACGCCGGCGGCTGTGTCCGCGACGCCTTACTGAACCGGCCCTACCCCGATATCGACATCGCCACCTCCGCCACGCCGGACCAAGTGCAAACAATCTTCCCGAAGGCTTCGGACCCCCAAGGCAAGGCCTTCGGCGTCATCCGGCTCAAGCAAGGCGACCCTGTCTTTGAAATCGCCACCTTCCGCGTGGATGGCCCTTACCTCGACGGTCGCCGTCCCTCCTCGGTCACTTTCACCACCGCCGAGGAAGACGCCAAACGACGCGACTTCACCGTTAACGGCATGTTCTTCGATCCGCTGAAGAACACGGTGCTGGATTACGTCCAAGGGCGCGCCGATCTCGATGCCAAAACCATCCGCGCCATCGGCGATCCCGCTTCCCGCTTCACCGAGGATCGCCTGCGCCTCTTCCGCGCCATCCGTTTCGCCGTCCAGCTGGGTTTCACGATCGAAACCAACACTTGGAAGGCCCTGGTCGGTCTTACTCCGGAATCCAAAAACCTTGCTCCCGAACGCGTCCGGGACGAGTTGGTGAAAATTTTCACCAGCGCTGATCCGGCCCGTGGCCTGGACCTGCTGCACGACTCCGGCCTGATCGCCGTTTGGTTGCCGGAACTCCTGGAAATGCGCGGCTGCGCCCAATCCCCCGAACACCATCCCGAGGGTGACGTTTGGGTCCATACGCGACTGCTCCTTACTCACCTGAAAAATCCTTCCCCTGTGCTCGCCCTTTCCGCGCTATTGCACGATGTCGGCAAGCCCCGCACCTCCCGCACCGAACCGTCCGGAAGGATCCGTTTCTTTGGCCATGAAGGAGTTGGCGCCCGGATGGCCGAGGAGATTTTGCGTCGGCTCCGCTTTTCCAATGACGATGTTGGGGCCATCGTCGCCTGCATCGCCAACCACATGGCCTTTAAGGATGCCCCGCAGATGCGGGTGAGCACCCTGAAGCGGCTCTTGGCCCGACCCACCTTTGCCGAGGAACTGGAGTTGCACCGGGCTGACTGCACCGCCAGTCACGGCGAACTGGACATCCACCGCTTTCTGATCGCCAAACAGTCCGAATTTTCCAAGGAGGAAATTAAGCCGCAGCCCCTCGTCACCGGTCACGATCTACAGGAAATCGGCATCCCCCCGGGACCAAAAATGGGCGAGATGTTGGCTCAACTCATGGACGAGCAGCTGGAAGGAAAATTCGCCGACCGGGAAACCGCACTTGCCCGGGCCCGCCAACTCGGCCGCTAAATCACTCGGCGCTTAGGCGTACGCCACAAACGCTTCGTAGACCTCGTCAGGAATATCGAGGAGTTTGTAATCTCCCGAGGAGACAAAAATCAGCTGCTGCTTGCCCTTGCCCAGTTGGTTGCCTGCCGAATCAAAGATGGCGTGCTCCAAGGTGACAAACTTCCGATTGTACTCCCCGACTTTGATTTTTACGCTCACCCGCTCAAACTCCCGCGTCTCCCGCATAAACTTGTGCTCAAAAGAGCGCGTCAAAATGTAGTAGGGGGTGGTCTTGAGGTTGAACTTGGGCAGGCAGCGGTTGAAGAACAGCTCCCGGGTCTTGCCCACCCACATCGCATACATTCCAAAATAGACATTTCCCACCGAATTGGTGTCCGCATACGTCGCCACAAACGAGTGGACAAACCATTTGCCCTCAAAGTGACCGAACAGATCGGTGGTGATCCCGCCGTCTTGTTTGGGAAACGGCACCACCCTCCCGGGTTCCACGCGTTCTTCCTTCTCCGGCGGCACCACCAGCGGCCCCGTGGGGCCGGCCGCGGTTCCTTCTAACTCCTCCACCCCTTTTACAAACTCGTGGCCGGCTCCCGGCTTCAGCAGCATCCAGCCGATATAGCCGACCGGTAAAACGGATCCGAAAATCATGCCCCACGGGTTGGAAAGGAAGTAGCCGTAGGCAAAGATCACCACCGCCACGCTCCCCACACAGAACATCTTGATTTGCGGCAGGGCGTTCCCTTGTCCCGTGTGAAAGGCCCGCACCAGCGCCAAGGCCGCATACCCCACAAAGAACGTGGCGTAGAAAATCATGAAATATTCCAGCTCCAGCCGCAAATACACCGCGGCCAAAGTGAAAAGTCCCGAGAACACCAGCACCGGCACGGGCGACGCCAGCAGCCCCTCCGGCAACAAACTCAGCGGGAACGGCCGACCCGCCCCGCCCGATTTGCTCAGATGCCAGCGTAAGGCGATGTAGCCGCTGTCCAGCGTGGTCAGGGTCATGATGAACAAAGCCACCGCGTAGGCCCCGAAAGCCCACGGATGCAGGGCGGCCACGCCCCACAGAAAACGGGTGATCTCATCCTGCCCATAGGCCAATCCGTCGATCCCCTGCCGCAAGGAAGCCCCACCCATCTGACCGGCCACCCAAAGGGCCAAAGTTCCATGGGCCAGCAGGAAAAGGAAAAAAAGGAATCCCCCGATCAGATAACTGAGCAGGGGCGACTTCCCCTCTCGTTGGATCTGAATGGCTCTTTGCCACTGCTGCAAATCCAGCCAAGGACCCAGGGTGAGTCCCACACAAATGGGGATCGCGTAGCCCCAGAAATTCAGCCCGAGGAAAGGATTGGCCCCGGCCAGGATCGGTTGACCCTTACCTATCGAGGGCAATTGAAACCAAAGTACGCCCGCCGCCACCAAGGCGCTCAAACCCAGGACCCCGTGACTGAACTTGATCCGGCGAATGTCGAACTCCTCCCCAAACAAGGTGGCCGCGGCCAGCGTAACCAGGAGCGTCAAAAGCAGGTAGAGGCCCGCCGGCTCCAAACCCAAGGGCTGCCATCCGTACCGGATGAGGGCAAAGACCGTCAAAGTGATCGCGAGCACCTGATAAAGAAAGAAAACGAATCGGTAAGGCCGGGACCAGTTCGCAAAAAATGAACCCAGCGCATCCGGCCCGTTTCCGGCCCGCTTGGCAATCAACTGGGTCAGCCCGCCGAATACCATCAAACCCAGCGCGTTGGGAATCGCAAAGGTCAGGAGCCCGAAAAGGCCGTACTGCAGGGAGAACTGGACACTGAAAAACAGCCCCAGTCCCCACATCCAGGAGAGCGCGACCGAATTGCCCCAGAGAAAGTTCATCAAGTTTAAAAGGAGTTGGAGCGGGCGAAGGGATTCGAACCCTCGACATCAACCTTGGCAAGGTTGCACTCTACCAACTGAGTTACGCCCGCGTCGAAAAATCATCCTCCGCCCCCACCCTTAAATCAATCCTATTCCCCCGCAGCAATCCCCACCCTTTCCCCCGCCCGGTGCGCGGAGGTCTCGTGGATGCGCACTCCCGTTCGACCCGCGTTCCGTAACGCCTTTTCCATCGCTTGGCGGGCCAACTCCGGCCGGTTGCAATCCTCGCTGATATGCCCCAGAAAAACTTCCCGCAACTCCGGACCGGCCACCGCCTCCACCAACTGCGCCGCCGCCCCGTTGGATAAATGCCCGTGCCGGGCCGAAATCCGCTGTTTTACCGACCACGGCCTTTTTTCCTCCTTCCGCAACATCCCCTCGTCGTAATTCGATTCCAAAACCAGCGCATGGCAGCCCTTCAGTCTCTCCACCACCAACTTCGTCACGAAACCCAGATCAGAAATTAATCCGATCCTGATCTTGCCGACCGTCACCCTCATGCCGATCGGCTCGGCCGCATCATGCGGCACCGGGAATGTCTCGATTTGGAAATCCCCCACCACCAGCTCGGCGCCTGCCTCAAAGGATTTCCACACCACCGTGGCCAAGAGGGGCTCCAGCGCCTCTTTGGTTCCATGGGATGCGTACACCGGGATTTTTCTTTTTTTGAGGAACGTCTTGAGACCGGAGGTGTGATCCGCGTGCTCGTGGGTCAGGATCACCCCCAGCAAATCTGCCTGAACCGCCTCCACCTGCTCCAAGCGTCCCTCCAACTGCTTTGCGCTCAGCCCCGCGTCCACCAGGATCGCCCGCCCGCCGTACTCGAGATGCAAGGCGTTCCCGCGGCTCCCGCTGCCCAATACCGTCAGAATCACTTCGGCCATGGTGTCTTTTGCCTTTTTTCAGGCCGACCCCAATCCCAAAATCCTCCCTATGTCGATTTCCCTTCAAACCGGCCTGCGTCAGACCACCACCATCTCGCCCCAGGTCCAGCAATCCCTTCAGCTGTTGCAGACCCCTGCCCTCGAACTGCAAAACCTTCTCCAAACCGAGCTTCAAACCAACCCCGTCTTGGAGGAGGAGCCTCCCGCCGAGTTGACCGAGGCCACCCCACCGGAATCAGAGGAAACGGACTCGCCCGAAGCTGATGCGGACTGGCCCATCACTTCCCATCGATCCGATCGCGCCAAGCTCGATCCCAAACAGGCCATCCTCGAATCCACCATTCGCCCCGAATCCCTGTCCGAGCACCTCGAATCTCAGCTCGCCTTCACCACCACTTCCCCGGACCTGCGCGCCGCCGCCAGCGAAATTATCGGAAATCTGGATGAGGAGGGCTTCCTGCGCACGGACTTGGGGGACATTGCCCGGGCTGCTCAAATTTCCGGGGAGACCGCCACCCAGGCGCTCACCTTGGTTCAGTCCTTCCACCCGCCCGGCATTGGCGCCCGCACCCTCCCCGAAGCCCTGCTCCTCCAGCTCCATGCCCGCGGCCGGGACGACTCCTTGGAAGCCCGCATCGTTCGGGAACACTTCGAACTGCTTGGCAAACGCAAGTTCACCGATATCGCCGCGCGGCTTTCCGTCCCGGTGGACTCCGTCCTCGCCGCCTCCGAAGCCATCGCCAAGCTCTCGCCCCGCCCTGGCGCCGCCTTCGCCCCCGACCGCCCCGACCTCGTTGTCCGCCCGGAAGCCTCTTTTGTCCGCGACGGGGATCACTGGCTTCCCCAGCTGGAAAGTGATCTTCTTCCCCGCCTCCGCATCAGTGACCTTTACAAAGACTTGCTGGGTGACGGCTCCGCGGACGAACAAACCCGCACCTATCTCAAAGAGCGGATTCGATCCGCCCGCTTTCTGCTCCAGGCCCTCGAGCGCCGGCAGCAAACCCTGCAAAAACTCCTCGCGGTGATCGGCCGGCGGCAGGCCGCCTACTTTGAAAAAGGCCCCGCCGCCTTGCGCCCCCTGACCATGACCGACGCCGCCGCCGAGATTGGCGTCCACGAAACCACCGTCAGCCGGGCCGTCGCCAATAAATACGTTCGGACACCCTTCGGGGTGGTCCCACTGCGTTTCTTTTTCGCCACCGCCGTCGGGGGCGAAAGTGGCCAGGGACCCGCGGTGGCCAACACCAGCGCCAAGGAAATTCTCGCGGAGATCGTCGGCCGCGAGAATCCTGAAAAGCCCTACTCCGATGCCACCCTGGAGGAGCTTCTCAAAGAGCGTGGCATTCCCGTCGCTCGCCGCACCATCGCCAAATACCGACTCGAGCTTGGGATTCTTCCTACCCACCTCCGGCGAAAGCGTTGACCGCCTCGCTCCGCGCTCTTCCGGCCGTCTTTTCTGTCGGTCTGCAACGCCAGCTCACCTACCGCTGGAACTACTTTTTGCGGGCCGCATTCAGCGCCCTGCCTCTGCTCGTGTCGTTCGTGTTTTGGGGGGCGGTCTTTGGCGACCGTGCGACGGTCGGAAATTACACTTTCGCCGGTATTCTTACCTACTACGCCGTGCTTCTCGTGGTGGAGGCCGTTTCCCAGCCGTCCGACGATGATTTCCAGATCGCCACCGAAATCCGCGAAGGAGCCCTGAACCCCATCCTGCTCCGCCCTTTGCCCTACGGCCTTTACCGCGCGACCCTCTTTGCCGCCGGACGCTGCGCTTACTTTGTCGCCGCCCTCCTTCCCGTTTCACTCTGCCTTTTCATTCTTTCCCGGGTGGTCGATTTGGATCTCGGGTCCCTCCACCTGGTCCACGGTCTGCCCGCCCTGCTGGGCTCCGCCTTGCTGCAATTCAGCATGACCCTCTGTCTTTCCCTCTGCGCCTTTTGGTTGCTGGAGGTCAGTGCCCTCATTTTTCTCATTTACGCGCTGGAGTACCTTGCCGGCGGCCATGTCTTCCCGCTGGATCTCCTGCCGGCACCGATCTTCGCCGTCGTCCGCCTGCTCCCCTTCGCCTACGAGTACTGGTTCCCCACCGCCGCCCTCTGCGGCCACCTGACCGACGAGGCATGGAGAGTGGGCCTGGGCCTGCAATACGGCTGGGCCATTTTCTTTTTGGTGTTGGCTCATTTTATCTGGAAGGCCGGCCTACGCCGTTACACCGCCGCCGGAGGCTAAATGAAACTTCTTCGCCTTTGGCTCCTCCAAGTCCGCTATGCCGCCACCCGTGAACTGATGTTTCGGGCCAGCTTTTTTGTCTGGGTCGCTGTGGAACTGGCCTGGTTCATCATTCAACTCGCCTTCATCGGGGTCATTTATCATCACGTCGACGAGGTGGCGGGATGGAACCGGGACCAAATGATCATCCTTGTCGCCACCAACCAGTTGGTCATGCAGATCTTCACCGCTTTTCTTATGCCCGGCTTGAGCAAGCTTCCGGAACTGGTTCGTACCGGCAAACTCGATTTCATCCTGCTCAAACCCGCCCCGCCCGCCTTCCTGGTCAGCACCTCCCATCTGGAGATCGGTCCGCTTGCCAATGGCTCGATCGCCGCCGTGGTTCTGGCCGGTTCGGTTTATGCCCTTGGCCTCCATCCCTCCGCCTTGGCACTGGCGGCCTACCTTGGCTTGATCGTTGCCGGCCTCCTCGTCCACTACGCCATCCTGATGGGACTCGTCTCCCTCACCTTCTGGATCATCCAGGCCGAGTCCGTCTTGCTCGGCTACTATACCATCTTCCACGTGGCCCGGATTCCGCGGGAAGCCGCCGCCGGCTGGTTTCGGATCTTTTTTACCTTCGCCATTCCTCTTTTGCTCGTGGCCAATGTGCCCGCCTCCACCCTCATCCGCGGACTCGATCCCGGTCCGATCTTTCTTTTCCTGCTTTCGGGGCTCGGGGTGGCCATCGCTTCCACCCTCTTTTTCCGTTTAGGACTCCGCCGCTACCAGAGTGCTTCCAGTTGAGGCGGGGGCCGGTTTTCCGCTAGGCTGGAAAACTATGGCTGGTTCCGTTCAACTCCTTTCCCCGCGCGCTTTGCCCGAGACCGCCCGCACCCTGCGCCGTCTCGGCCTGCGCATCACCGCCGACGGCTCCCTTACCATCGCCAGCGCATCTTCCCCCCAGCCCGGGAAAGCGGGACCGTCGGGCAAACCGGCTCCGCTCCTTGTTCCCAAGGCCACTACCCCTGCCCGTACTTTGGCCCTTTTCCGTAAACTGAGCAAAACGGCTGCGGGTCCCTTTTTCGCCGCCGGTCAAGCCGGTCAGGTTAACGCTGCCCTCTTTGCCGCCGCCTGCCTCGCCGCCCGCGATCCCCAACTCCGCCGCGCCCTCGACCGCTTTCGCTCCCGCCAAACCTTGTCCGTTCCTTGGCGTCCTTGACGCCTTGCTCCAGTCTGCATGCAATCCCCTCTTGAAATTGATCCCATGACTCCTCGACCCAACTCCTACCTGGAAAATCTCGTCCCCTACGAGCCCGGTCGGCCCATCGCGGACGTGGCCCGTGAGCACGGCCTCGATCCTTCCCAGATCGCCAAACTTGCCTCCAACGAAAATCCACTCGGCCCTTCCCCCTCCGCCCTCGAGGCCATCCGCAACGGTCTTGCCCACACCCACCTTTATCCAGACGGCGGTGGCCTTGCCCTGCGCGACGCCATTGCCAAGCTCCACGGCCTCACCCGGGATCACGTCGTCCTGGGTTGCGGCTCCAACGAAATCATTGAGTTCTGCTATCACGCCTTCACCCGGCCAGGGGAGGGCAAGGTATTGGCTTCGGCCTATGCCTTTGCCGTTTACGGTCTCATGGCGAAACTTTTCGGCGTCCCTTTCGAGGAGGTGCCGGATCGCGATTACCACCACGACCTTGCCGGATTCGTCGCCCGCCTCCCTGCCGAGGTGCGCCTCGTCTTCCTGGCTTCGCCCAACAACCCCACGGGGACCCGAATCCCCAACGCGGAACTCGCCGCTTTTGTCGAGAAGTTCCCCGCCGGACCTCTGCTCATTCTTGACGAGGCCTATTATGAATTCCTCCCCGATCCCCCGCCGTCCGTTCGCTGGGTCCAGGAAGGTCGCCCCGTGGTTGTGCTCCGTACCTTTTCCAAAGTCCAGGGCCTCGCCGGACTGCGCATCGGCTACGGCCTCGCCCGCCCGGACATTGCCGCCGTCCTGCAAAAATCCCGCCAGCCCTTCAACACCTCCTCGCCCGCCCAGTCCGCCGCCCTCGCCGCCTTGGCCGACACCGAGCACATCCGCAAGACCGTTGCCCTCACCCACCACGGTCTGGCAAGGCTCCACTCGTTTCTCAAAGAGCTTGGCCTCCGCTTTGTGCCCGGCACCGCCAACTTCGTCATGGTCGAGGTCGGCGACGGGGACGCCGTGTTCCGCAACTTGCAAAAACGCGGCCTCATCGTCCGTCCATTGCGCAGTTACCGGTTGCCTGGCTGGATCCGCATTTCCATTGGCACCCCGGAACAAATGGCCCGGCTCGAGGAAGCCTTGCCCGGCACCCTGCCCGCCGGTTCATGAAACCGGCCAAGATTTCCATTCTGGCCCCGGGCCTGCTCGGGGGTTCCGTCGCTCTGGCCGCCACCCAAGCCTTTCCGAAAGCGGAGTTGGTGATTTGGTCCCGCCGGAAAGAGTCCCTCGCCCCCATTCACCAAGCCTTGCCCAAGGCCAAAGTGGGCACGGATTGGTCTGCCGTCGCCGGATCCGACCTGGTCCTGCTCGGCGCACCGGCCTCCGCGCTGTCCTCACTGGTCCGTTCCCTGCTTCCGCACCTCTCCACCCACACCCTTGTCACTGATGTCGCCAGCGTCAAAGCCCCCGTGGAAAAGGACGTGGCTCCGCTTCTCCAGGGGCGCGCCCGCTGGATTGGCTCTCACCCGATGGCCGGCTCGGAGGATTCCGGCTTCGCCGCCGCCCGCGCCGACCTCTTTCAGAAGGCCACCATCATCCTCACCCCCACCTCCTCCACCCCCGCCCCAACCATCCACGACGCAGCCGGATTTTGGAAATCCCTGGGCGGCCGGGTGGTCGAACTCGCCGTGGAGGAACACGACCGCCTGGTCTCCCGCATCAGCCACCTTCCCCACGCGTTGGCCGCCACCCTCGTCCGCGCCGCCGGCCTGGCTGCCCTGCCCTTGGCTGGCTCCGGCTACCGCGACACCACCCGCGTCGCCGCCGGTCCCGCCGCCATGTGGGCGGAAATCCTTCTTGGCAACCGCCGGGAGGTTCTGGCCAGCCTCGCGGAGTTCCGCACGGGATTGCAGAAACTGGAGAAAGCGCTGGCCAACCAGGACGCGGCGACCCTCACAAAATTTTTGGAAGAAGCCGCGGAAATCCGGCGCACTCTTCCCAGTCCATGAGCCAGCTGGAAATCCGCCCTCTCCACAAACTGCAGGCAGAATTTTCCGTCCCCGGAGACAAAAGCATCTCCCACCGCGGGGTGATGTTCGGCGGAATTGCCCATGGCACCACCCGCATCCGCGGCTTTCTCCCCGGCGAGGATTGCCTCTCCACCCTCCACGCCTTCCAGGCCCTCGGCGCCCGCATCGATCGCCTCGCCCCGGACGAGGTGGTCATAGAAGGCCGCAACGGCCAACTCCTCGCTCCCTCGGAAGCGATCGACTGCGGCAACAGTGGCACCACCATGCGCCTGCTGGCCGGCATCCTCTCCGCCCAACCTTTCACCACCCGACTATTTGGAGACGCTTCCCTGAGCCGACGGCCGATGGCCCGGATCACCGAGCCACTCCGGTTGTTCGGCGCGGAAATCCTCTGCGAAGGCAAGGACGATCGTCCTCCCCTGAACATCCGCGGGTCCTCCCTCAAGGCGACAACGTTCCGAAGCCACGTCGCCAGCGCGCAAGTAAAGTCCTGTGTCCTGCTTGCTGCCCTCTTCGCCAGAGGAAAAACCGATTTTTCCGAACCCTCCCTCTCCCGCGACCATACCGAGCGTCTGCTACCCGCCTTCGGCGCGACCTTTCGCCGCGAAAAGAACCACCTCATCATGCACGGCCCTCAGCGGTTGGAAGGAACCGACCTGGAGGTTCCTGGCGATTTTTCCTCAGGGGCCTTTTGGATCGTCTTGGCCGCCGGCCTGCCCGGTGCCCGCCTGACCCTTCGCCGCCTCGGCCTCAACCCCACCCGCACGGCCCTGCTCTCTGCCTTGCTGCGCATGGGTGCCGGCATCGTGGAAAAGGTGGAGGAACCCCTGCCGGAGCCGATGGGCACCGTCTACGTCGAGGGCGGCCAGAAACTTCGCGCCACCAGCGTGGGCGGAAAGGAAATTCCCGCATTGATTGACGAAATCCCCATTCTCGCCGCCGCGGCGGCTCTCGCCCAAGGGATTACCGAAATCCGCGACGCCGCAGAGCTGCGCCACAAGGAGAGTGATCGCTTGGCCGTGATGGCCAAAAACCTGCGGCTGTTTGGTGTGCCGGTCGAAGAGCGCCCGGATGGCCTGGCCATTGAAGGCGGGCGATCCCTCGTGGGCGCCGAGGTGGAAAGCCATGGCGACCACCGCATTGCCATGTCCTGCGCCATCCTCGGTCTGCTCGCCAAGGGCCGCACCGTGGTGAAAGACACCGATTGCATCGAAACCAGCTACCCGGGGTTTGCCAAACAGATCGCCCTGCTCCAAGAACTGGGCCGCTAAAAGATGCTGCATCCGGTCATCTGCATCGACGGGCCGGCCGCCTCGGGCAAAAGCACCGTGGCTCGCCTGGTCGCCCGGGATCTCGGCTTTGTCTATGTCGACACCGGGGCGATGTACCGGGCCTTCACCTTTCTGACCCTGGAGGCCGGATATGATCCGACGTCCCGGGAACGCATTCGTCAGCTGCTGGCCAAGGTCGATTTCCATGCGGAAATCCGCAACAAGGAAATCGCGCTGCGGGAGGGAAAACGCGACCTCCTTCCCTGCACCCGCCTGCCCGAGGTCAACGCCGCCGTGTCCCCGGTTTCCGCACTCCCCGAATTGCGCGAGTATCTTGTCAACGTCCAACGGAAACTCCGCTTGGCCGCCCCTCTTGTCATGGAGGGACGCGATATCGGCACCGTCGTCTGCTCCGACAGCCCTTACAAATTTTTCATCGATGCGTGCCCCAAGGTCCGGGCTGAACGACGGCATAAACAAGGAGAGCGCGATAACCTCGCCGCCCGGGACCAGTTGGACTCCTCCCGCGCAGCCGCGCCGCTCCTGCGGGCCGCGGACGCCATTCTTTTGGACAGCGGCGCCGCCGATGCCCGCTCCCTTGCGGATCTCATCGTCAGCCGGGTCCGAGCCGCCCGGCAGCCCGCCCCGACGGTTCCATGAAGGTTTGCCCCCTCTGGTTTCACTGCTGCCGCCTGACCTCCTACTGCTTCTTCCGGACTTTTCATTTTATCCGCGGTCGCGGCATGGAGGCTTTGCCGCCTGGGCCGCTGATCCTCGCCCCCAACCATGCCAGCTATCTCGATCCGCCCGCCGTGGGCTGCCTGGTGCCCCGGGTCACCCACTACCTCGCCCGTCACACCCTGTTCGCACCCCCGATTGGCTCCTGGCTTTTACCTTCGGTCGGCTCGATTCCCGTGAATCAGGAATCCCCGGGCCCTTCCTCGCTCAAACGGGTTTTCGAGGTCCTGCAAAGCCAGGGCACCTTGGTCCTTTTTCCGGAAGGCAGCCGGACACTGGACGGCCGCCTGGGCAGGGGCGAGCCGGGCATCGCCATGATTGCCGCCCGGTCCGGCACCCCCGTGGTTCCTGTTCATCTCTTTGGTTCCCGCGAGGCCATGCCCCGCGGCGGCGGCTGGAAACCCTTTCGCCCCATCCGCGTGGTTTTTGGGAAACCCCTCCGCTTTTCCGGAAATTCCAAAAACCGGGACGATCTTCAAAAGTTTGCCGACGCCATCATGTCGGCCATCGCGGATTTAACCTGAGGCCTCCGGGCCGCCGGGGGATTTTCCTGCTCCCCTGAAACCCAAACCATGATACGGTTTTCCTTCGCAACGCACCGTTAGCTTAGTGGTAGAGCGCCACCTTGACACGGTGGAGGTCAGAGGTTCAAGTCCTCTACGGTGCAGGTCTCTTATTCGAGCAATCCCTGTAATTCCTGCCAGCTCAGGCCCCGGACGAAATCTTCTTCGCTCACCAGCGTCCCGCGAAACAACTCCTTCTTCCTTTCCTGTAATCGCACGATTTTTTCTTCCACCGTGTCCCGGGCGATCAGCTTGTAGGAGCTGACGATCTTGTTCTGCCCGATGCGATGGGCCCGCGCCGTGGCCTGCTCTTCCACTGCCGGATTCCACCACGGATCAAAATGGATCACCGTGTCGGCCCCGGTCAGATTTAATCCTGTCCCGCCCGCCTTAAGACTGATCAGAAAGACCGGAAGCTCCTGGTTGCGCTGAAAACGATCCACCTCCCCCGCCCGGTCCACCGTGGCCCCGTCCAAGTAGCAATGCGGGATCTTACGACGATTGAGCTCCGCCTGAACCAACTTGAGCATGGAAACAAACTGACTGAAAACTAGCATCCGGTGGCCTCCGGAAATGGCCTCTTCCAGACGATCGAGGAAATACTCCATTTTCCCGGAAGGCTCAGTCCAGGTTTTGCCGTTCTGGGGCAGCAACCCCAAGTGGCAGCAGGCCTGGCGCAACCGCATCAGGACGGTAAGGACCGCGATCCGGTCTCGCCCCCCCGACTCCTTGCCTGAGAGCTCACTGACCTGCTTGCGTCCCTCTTCCAGGATTTGGCGGTAGACGCCTTTTTGCTCGTCGGTCATCTCGCACCACGCCACCTGCTCGATCTTGGCGGGAAGATCCTTGGCTACTTCCGATTTGGTCCGACGCAGCAGGAACGGACGGACCCGCTGCCGCAAACGGTTCTGGGCACGCTCGTCCCCCAGCTTGGCGACCGGGATTTCATAGCGGTCCCGGAAATCGGTGGCCGTGCCCAAATATCCCGGCATCAAAAAGTCAAAGATCGACCAAAGATCCAAAAGGGAGTTTTCCAGCGGGGTGCCGGTCAGCACCATCCGCTGCTCTCCCACCAACTTTTTGACCGAGACCGCTGTTTGGCTGGTCCGATTTTTAATGCTCTGCGCCTCGTCGAGCACAATCGCGTCAAACTCCAGCTTTTCATACTCCGCAATGTCCCGGCGGAGCAACGCATAGCTGGTCACCACCAGGTCATGATCCGGGATCTTGGAAAAAAGCCCCTTCCGGCCCGCCCCGTACAGCGCAAGCATTTTCAATTCGGGAGCGAACTTTTTGCCCTCATCCATCCAGTTGATCACCAGACTGGTCGGACAAAGCACCAGACACGGCAGTTTGGATTTCGTGGCGGCCCGACGGAGTTCCAGAAAGGCCAGGGTCTGCAGGGTTTTACCCAACCCCATCTCATCTGCCAGCACTCCGCCAAAATGGTTGCGCGCAAGATATTGCAGCCAACCGATACCCTCCTTTTGGTAGGGGCGGACGATCTTTTCCAGCCGAGCCGGCAACTTCGCCTCCTCGAAATGCACCAGTTCCTCCGGCGGTTTCCAGTTGGAGCGCCCGTTGTATCCCCAGCCGGTTCCCTTCAGCGCCTCCCCGAAGTAGCCACGGTAACGCTTTTCCAGCCGGTAACGATTTCCGTCCTGCCGGACCTGGCAATCCCGGAGCACCTCGCCAAACTCCGCCACCTCATCGGTGGGCACCAACGCAATGCGGCCGCCCTCCAACCGATGATGGCTTAGCCCGGTCTGGAGCAGCCGTTGAACCTCCGCTGGGGACAGGGAGTCCTTGCCGCTGCCTGATTTAAAATCCACCTCCACGGTGAGCCAGGACCCCCCGGTGTCACGCAGGGTGATCTCGGGTGCGATGTAGTCGCACCGGCCCAATAACGACTCCATCCGCGGGGTCATTCTTACTTCCCACTTCTTGCGCCATCGTGGCAGGACATTCGCCAAAAATGCCCCCACTTTCCCTTCCCCCGCCAAGGTGTAGCGCTCCGCCGCCCGCTGCCCGGGTAAAAATCCGGCGCCCAGCAGCTCCCGCTGGGCCACCCGCTCGGCCTCACGGCCGCGCACCCGATACCGGCGCGGATCCGAGGCATCGGGCACCCAGGAATCGATTCCCTCGTTCTGCCCCGGCATGCCCGTAAGGACGTGCTTTTCGTTCCCATAGACCGCTTCCAACTGACAGCTGATGCCCGAAAGCAGGCCGTCCAATTCCACCCGGAATTTCGGCAACATCGTTTCGAAATGGAGCTGCCGCAACTTCTCCCCGGCCTCCAAACGGACGTGCCTTTCCAGCAGAGGTAATTCCCGCTGTAGAAAATTGGCCAGACCTTCCCGGGCCACCGACCGGGGCCCCTTGCGCAACCCCTCGTAGGCCGGCGGCAGACTGTCGAGCAGCTCCAAATGCTCTCCATGCAACCGCCAGCGTCCCTGGTGAGCCTCCAGAATCTCGCTCGCCTCCGGACCGGCGGGCGCGGGAATCATTTCCAGATGCAGCACACCGGCTTCATCCAGGTCCGCTTTCAGGCGGGTGCCTTCCACGGCCCGGCTTACCGCCAGGTGCTTGCGGCGCCCGACGAATACGCGCGGATGGCCCAGCAGCACCGGAAAGAAAAAATCCCGGTCGGCCGCCGTCAGCTCCGCTTCGCCATGCACCGAAGCCCCCTCCATCTTTTCCAACATGGTCAGCAAGCCCGCGTCGGACTCATCCACCACATACGGCTCCACCTTGTCCACCGGCACCGCGTCCAAACTTTTGGTCGGTCCGCCGTCGATCGAGGCCTCCACGGTCAGCGGGATTTTCCCCGCCCGCCAGGCTTTGCCCAGTTCCAGCGGCAGGTGCACTTCCAGTGCCAGGGGCTTCGATCCCTTGCCGGCCAGTTGCCCCAACACCCGGGGAAACCGCGGGGCCAGCGCCCGCGCCGCCGCGGCCACCGGTCCGGCGAACTGTCCGTTAAGGCGGGGCGCCGGGGCTGTCGCCGCTTTTCCGTTGCGCTCCAGGTATTTCAGGCTGAGGGCAATCACATGGGGGCAAACCGTTCCGTATTCCCGGGCCTGCCGGCAACTGCAGAGGTTCTCCACATCCGCCAAACGCTTCCCCAATTTCAGCCGCGCATTCACCGTACCCGTCCCCGCCTGCACCACCCCGCCCAAAATCGGGTCAATCCATTCTGCCGACATCACCTTCCCCGCCTCCCAGAGCGAGCGCCCCTCCTGCATCGCCCGCCATCCGCCAATCTCCAGCAACATTTCTTTGGAGAGCACGGACGGGATCGGAGTATTTTCCGACATACTCCTCAATCGTATGGAATTCCGACAAGGGGGGGCAACCCTGGTCTTGCCCCCCTGTTTTTAGCTTGGGAACAACTTTATCCGCCCCAATGGGTCGCCTGCCGGACCGCCACGGTGATCAAATTCTCTGGAACCAGGCCCGCAAAACCGGCCCGCATCGCCGCCACCACCCGAACCGCCATCGCCGCCGCCTCCCGCTCCGGTACTTCTAGGATCAGTTCGTCATGCACCGTGCTGACCAGGGGTGCGTCTGCCAAAGCCACCATCGCCTGCTTCAAGGCATCCCCGCACGTTCCCTGCACCGGGGTATTGACCAAGGCCGTAAATCTCGCCCAATCCATCCTCCCGCCGGGCGGCGGAAGCCATCGCCGCCTGCCATAAAGGGTGCGGACCTCTGCTACTTTCGGGTCCTCCGCCGACTGCCGCGCCTGGTCATGCCAGCGCTGGAGGGCGGGATACGCCTCGAAAAATTTTTTTCGAAACTCGCGTGCTTCCTTCTCCTCAAGTTTCAGCCCGAAGGAAATTCGGCCGTACTCCGCCAGACCCCGGGCGGACATTCCGTACAACAAGCCAAAGTTCACCGCTTTGGCCAGCTTCCTTGTCTCCTCGCCGATCCCCTTGGGGTCCTGCCCCGTCAACTTCGCCGCGGTCAATGCATGGATGTCCTCGCCCGACCGAAAAGCCGCCAGCATCGCCTCCTCTTTCGCCAGAAACGCCGCCACCCGCAGCTCCACCTGCGTGTAGTCAGCCATGACCAACACTTTTTTCGGGCCCGCCACGAAGCAGGACCTCATCGCCGCGTCCCGCCCCACGTTCTGCAAATTCGGTTCCCGGCAGGAAAAACGCCCGGTCGCCGTTCCTAACGGGTCAAAATCCGCGTGAATCCGGCCGTCCTTTCCCACCGCCTCGCCATAGGCCTTGATCATTTGCGCCCGTTTCTCCGCCGCCCGGCTTCGGAGCACCTCCGCCGCCGCCGCGTCCCCGCTCATCACCAGCGCCACCTCGTCGGTTGAATTGAGTTTCAGCCCCCGCTTGGCCAACGCCTCTTTCACCTGCTTGGGGCTGCGCGGATTGCACCCCGCTCCGAGCATCTCCTTCACCTTCCGCTCCGCCTCCTCCCGGTTTTTTTCCGCCAGTTTGGCCAGCGTGGCCAGTTTTCTCTCGTCCACTCCCAAACCTCGTTGGCGCATTGCCGCCACCACCGGGGCCAGCTGGACCTCCCGCTCGTGGACTTTTTCCAGCCCGGCCTCCCGCAGCTCCCCTTGCCAGTCCCGCGATTCGTCCGGCACCCTCAGCAACTCATCTTTGACGACCGGCCGGCCCGCCTCCAAGACCCTCTGGGCCAAGATGATTTCCTCCGCCTTCATCCTTTTCACCCTAGCCCTGCCGGAAGCGCGGACGAACGGCCAACTTCCGCCTCAACTTGCCCTCAAGGGGCTGATATTCTATCCGCATGACCCGCTTGGGCGTGAATATCGACCATGTGGCCACGCTTCGGCAGGCCCGCTACCGCGCCTATGCGGCCGCCTCCTCCCCGGAGCCCGACCCCCTGATCGCCGCCCGCATCTGCCTGACCGCCGGTGCCCACTCCCTCACCGTCCACCTGCGCGAAGACCGACGCCACATTCAAGACGACGATGTTCTGCGTCTCGCCCGGGAATTCCGTGACAAACTCAACCTCGAAATGGCCGCCACCCCGGCGATGGTGGCGTTCGCCCTTAAGCTCAAGCCCTCCGAAGTCTGCCTGGTCCCTGAAAACCGTGCTGAGGTCACCACCGAGGGCGGCCTTGATGCGGCCGGCCAGCAAAATACCCTTCGCCCGGTGATTCAAAAACTCCGCGCTGCCGGCATGCTCGTCAGCCTCTTCATTGATCCCGATCCCCACCAGGTCGCCGCCTCCGCCGCCCTCGGTGCCTCCGTCATCGAGTTGCACACCGGCCGATTTGCCGATGCCGATACCGCCAGCCGCAAAACTGAACTCGGCCGTTTGGCCAAGGCGGCTGAACAGGCCCGGGGGCTGAAAATGCAGGTGAACGCCGGCCACGGCCTCCGCCTTTCCAACTTGCCGGAACTTCTCACGATCCCCCAGCTGCACACCCTGAACATCGGCCACTCCTTGGTCAGCCATGCTCTCGCCGTCGGCCTGGAGCGAAGCGTGCGGGACTTTCTTCAGGCGATTTCCGACCGGTGAGCACCGAACGATTGCTCGGCCTCGGGATGGATCTTGTCGAAATCAATCGCATTGAGGACTCGATCAGGAAATTCGGCGACCGCTTCCTCCGGCGCATCTTTCATTCCCACGAGGTGCAGTACGCCCAGTCCCAGGCCCGCCCCGCCACCCACCTCGCCGCCCGGTTCGCCGCCAAGGAGGCCGCCGCGAAGGCCTTCGGCACCGGCATCGGCCATGCCCTTCCCTGGCTCGGCATGGAAATCAGCCGCCACTCCTCCGGCGAACCGTTTCTTCGCTTTCATGCCGCCGGCGCCGCTCTGGCCAAACATCGCGGTGTCCTGCGCACCTTGGTCACCCTGACCCACACCCGCACCCATTCGGCGGCCACCGTGGCCCTGCTCGGGCCATGATTGTCCTTTCCCCCGCCTCGGCCCGCGCCTGGGAGGAAAAAAGCCTCCGCGCAGGCAACCGTCTCAAGGATCTCATGCGCCAAGCCGTCACCGGAAGTCTCCGCGTTCTTCTTCCTCACCTCCCCCCGCCTGGCCACGCCTTGTTCTTGGTCGGCCCGGGCCACAATGGCGACGACGCCGTGCTGCTCGCCCTGGCACTCAAGGATCTCGGCTGGAAAACGGAACTCCTGCTGTCCCGCGCCACGGGAAAAAGAACCCATCCGGATCCGCGCGTGAAGGCCAAGGTTTGGAAAAAGGCGCTGGTTTGGCCGGCCAAGCCGGTGGGATTCCTCCAGGCCGCCGGCCCAAGGCTGGTTGTCGATGGGCTTCTCGGGTTGGGGGCCGTCCCCCCGCCCCGTCCCGCGGAAAGCGCGATCCTCCATTGGATCACCAAGGAACGGCGCGGCACGGATCTTTTTGTGGCTTTGGACCTCCCCACCGGCCTCCACCCTGCCGAGGGCCACGCCCCCGGTGCCGTCTTCTCGGCCGACCTCACCATCGCCCTTGGTTCGGTCAAATCGGGTTGCCTCAAGGATCCGGCCCTCGCCCAGCTGGGCCGCCTGTGCGGGGTTCCGATCGACTTCGGCGTGCCGGCTCCCCAAACCAAGGCGGACTTTTTACTTCCCACCGAGGCAGGTCGGTTGATCCGCCGCCGCCCGGCCGACCTCCACAAACACTCTGCCGGCACCGTCCATCTTTGGGCCGGCTCAGCCGCCTATCCGGGGGCCGCCCAGCTCGCCTCCGCCGGGGCTCTCCGCTCTGGAGCCGGTTATGTTCGGCTCTTTTCGGAACGCTCGGTCGTGGCTGCGGTCTCCAACCGGCTGCCGGAGCTTCTGATCTCGCCCCATGCCGATGGGGCCTCGCCGGATCTTGCGGCTTTCCAAAAACAGGCCCGGGCTTTGGTCCTCGGGCCGGGTCTGCCCCCCACCCCGGCCCTCGGCGATTTTCTTTCGCAACTGCTCTCGGTCGCTACCGTGCCGGTGGTCTTGGATGCGGGCGCGCTCGAACTCCTCGCCTCCCACCCGGAGTGGCTGGAAAAAATCCCTTCCCCCCTTGTCCTCACACCTCATGGCGGGGAGTTGGGTCGGCTGATCGGCCAAGCTGTCCAGGACCGGGCGGAAGCCGCGCGCCTTTGGCTCGATCGCCATCCTCGCACCCTGCTCGTGGCCAAAGGCCCGCACACCCTGGTGGCCTCCTCAGATTATACCCTCAGCCATAACGGCTCCGGCGGACCCGCCCAGGCCACCGCAGGCATGGGCGATCTTTTGGCCGGCCTGATCGGGGGCCTGCTGGCCTCCGGCTACCCGCCCTTTGATGCCACCCGCTTGGCCGTCAGCTGGCACGGTCTGGCTGCAGATTTTGCGAGCCGCACGGGTGGCCCGACCGTCCTGGCCAGCGGAGCGGCGGAGCATCTTCCGGCCGCTTGGCGGATTCTCAACGGACAGGCAGTTTCGTAATTCGCCATGAACCTGGGTGACCTTCGGCAGATCAAACTTTGGCTTCAGCTGCTCGACAGCCTGCTGGCCGGCCTTGCCTTGATGGCCGCTTATTTTCTGCGCGTCGGTTTGCTTCCCGATATCCTCCCGCTTGAATCCCGCGAAATCGGAGAGTTCTCCCTTTACCTTCCCTACTTCGCGATGATGGCCATCTTGGCTCCGGTGGTGTTGAGCCGATGCGGCCTTTACCGCCATTTTTCCGGGCGGGGACGCCAAGCTAACCTCGCTGCGGCGCTGGAAGGCTGTCTGATTCTTTTTCTGGCGAGTATCGCGGTCATCTTTTTCTTTAAACAGGCTCCCAGCCGGATCGTCTTTATCCTCTTTGTGCCGGTGTTCTTTTGCCTGCTGCTGTTGCGCGAGGAGGCTTACTTTCGGTTTCGGTTGTTTTGCCGCCAGATCGAACTCTACTCCATCCGTCTTCTTCTCGTTGCCAAATCTGCGGAAAATTCCGACCGCTGGATCAACCTGTTCTCCGATGCCCCCGTTGGGGTTCAGATCACCCGAACTTTCCCCGCCGAATCCGGATCCATTGCAGACTTCGTCCGGGCCCTGCACGAAGATTCGGCGGGAATCGTCCTTTTTGACGTCGACACCCATCATCTGAACTGGACGGCTCAGGCCATCCAGGCCTGCGAGGAGGAGGGTGTCGAGGCCTGGCTCAGCGCGGATTTTTTCGGGACCCAAATCGCCCGTGCTCGGTTTGAGGAAATTGTGAACCGCAACCTGCTGGTCTTCCGCTCCACCCGGGCCGGCACTTGGCAGTCCGTCATCAAGATCCTGTTTGATCGACTTGCCGCGACCCTTCTCCTCATTCTGCTTGCCCCGCTCTTTCTGGTCATCTGGGCCGCCATTAAGCTGGAATCTCCCGGTCCTGCCTTTTTCCGCCAGCGTCGTAGTGGTCGTCACGGCGATCCCTTTACCATGATCAAATTCCGCACCATGCAGTCCGATGCGGAAATGCGGAAGGCCGAGCTGGCGGCCCTCAATGAAATGTCCGGCCCGGTCTTCAAAATCAAAAAGGATCCTCGGGTGACCCGGGTCGGGGCTTTTCTTCGGTTCACCTCCCTCGATGAGCTGCCCCAACTGATGAACGTTTTTCTTGGCCAGATGAGCCTGGTCGGCCCCCGCCCCCTTCCCACCTATGAAACCCTCGCCATGACCGCCAACGCCCAGCGCCGCCGCCTCAGCGTCACCCCCGGCATGACCTGCCTTTGGCAGATTTCCGGCCGCAACGAAGTCACCGACTTCGCCGATTGGGTCCGGCTCGACCTCGAGTACATTGACCAATGGTCCCTCTGGCTCGATTTCCAGATTCTCCTCCGCACCATTCCGGCCGTGCTCTTCGGCCGCGGCGCCCGCTGACCCTACCCCTGAAACATCCCCGCCCCACCCCCCTTTTTTCACTTTTGGGGTCAGAGGTCATGCAAGTGCCTTCTTCCCATGATTTTCCAGTCCGATTTTTTAGGTCTTGGGGTCAGAGGTCAAAATGAGCGGAAATTTACCGACATTAAAACCCCTCCTCCTGGATACGCCTCCGGGGGAATGGAAACTTTCGTCCGGCGAGCCTTGGCGTGAAAAGCAGTTGCGGGAATGGATCTTCCAGCGGTTTGTTTCGTCCTTTGAAGAAATGTCCAACCTGCCGGCCGCCCTGCGGGCCGATCTGGCCGCCCAGTATCGCCTGGCCGCCGTTGAACCCCTGAAAATCCAGGGCTCTGCGGATACCACCCGCAAGATCCTATGGCGTCTTGGCGATGGTTCCCTCCTTGAATCGGTTTTGATTCCGGCCAATCCCAGCCGTGATGGCCACCGCAGCGGCCGCCTCACCCTCTGCGTCTCCAGCCAAGTGGGTTGTGCCTACGGCTGCCGCTTCTGTGCCAGCGGCCTGGATGGCTGGCGGCGCAACCTCACTGCCGCGGAAATCGTCGGCCAGGTTCTGGGGGCCGCCAAAATCGCCGGTTGCCGCCCCGACAACCTTGTCTTCATGGGCATGGGGGAACCCTTGGCCAATCTTCCCCGGGTGCGCGCCGCGATAGAGATTCTCACCTCCCCCGAAGGCCTCGGCATCGGAGCGCGCCATCTCACCGTCTCCACCAGCGGATTGGCCCCCCAAATTGAGGAACTGGCCCAAATCCCCGGACAGTTCCGACTCGCTCTGTCCCTCCACGCCGGCACCGACGAAACGCGTGACAAGATCATGCCGGTGAACCGTAAATACCCGCTGGGGAAACTAATCCCCGCCTGCCAAACCTTCGCCCGAGCCAAACGGAAAATGATCACCTTTGAATACATCCTTCTCAAGGACCTGAATGACAACCCTGCCGAGGCCCGCGCGGTCGTCCGGCATGCCCGCCGTTTGCACGCCAAGGTGAACCTCATTCCCTACAACACCGTGGAAGGTCTGCCGTACGAGCGCCCCGGCGAACCCGCCATCCGCCGGTTTCAGCAAGTGTTTCGGGAGGCGGGCGTCGAAGCCACCGTCCGCCGGGAAAAAGGCCACGACATCGACGCCGCCTGCGGCCAACTCCGCCTGCGGCAGGAAAAGGCGGGCCTGACCGCCTAACCTTTTCCGATTTTTGATTCTTTGCCCAACCCGCCCTGACTGCGGAGATGGATGGTTTTTTTATCCAGATCGTGCACGGCCCGAATGTAGCGAACCGTCCGACTTTTGGCCCGCATCAGGATCGTGTGGGTAATCGCTTTGTGACCGATCAGCTTGACGCCCGGCAACAGCGGACTCTCGATGATGCCGGTGGCGGAAAAGATTGCACTGTCCCCCGACACAATGTCCCGGGAACGGTAGATCCGTTGGATGTCCGACTCCACCATTCCCGGCACTTGCCGCGCCTTCGCTTCCGCATTGGGAAACCACATCCTCAACTGGATTTCCCCGCCGAGGGCCCGCAAAGCGGTGGCGGTCAGCACTCCCTCGGGGGAACCCCCGATTCCCACATACAGGTCGATCCCCGAATCCGGCAAGGAGGGAGCGACCGCCGCGGTGATGTCCCCATCGCCGATGGTGCGCAGCGACGCCCCGCAACGGCGGATCGCATCGATGAACGCCTGATTCCGGGGGCGGTCCAACACCAACACCACCATGTCCGTGATCCGCTTGCGCAGGATCTGCGCCATCCGCGGCAGGGTCTCTTCCAGGGCCGCATCCAGAAAGTTGGCCTGCGGATCCTCCCGCCTTAAAAATTCAGCCACCGCCGGCCCGTAGGCAACCTTGTGGGAATAGTAGCTGGGAATATTCCGCATAACCGCCTGCTGGCCACCCGCGGGCGCTTCCGCTGCCGCCATCACCGAGATGGCGTTGGGCGAGCCCTTGGACAGATTGGTGGTGCCGTCAACCGGGTCCAGGGCGATGTTGAAAACCGGGTCGTTCGCTCCCCACTTCCCCAGCTTGTCTCCCAAAAAGATGCCCGGGGCTTTGTCCTTGATTCCCTCCCCGATGACCACCTCCCCGCGGATATCCAGGTAATCAAACACTCCTTGAATCGCGTCGCAGGCTGCCGCATCGGCCTGCTCTTTTTCCCCTTTGCCGATAAAACGCATCGCGTTGAGCGCAGCGTTTTCCGTCGCCCGCACAAATTCAAATTCAATGGATCGCTCGAGGTCAGACATAAATTTAAACTAAGGTATTCTGAAGTGCACTCGAGTGAATTTGCTCCCCCGCTGACCTGCCCCCGCGCCAGTCCAAGATCGCCCCCGGCAAGACGGACACTTTTGCACTCTCCGTGCGCTCGAGAGGATTTGAACCTCCATGGGTTGCCCCGCTACCACCTCAAGGTAGTGCGTCTGCCAGTTTCGCCACGAGCGCGTGGAGTAAAACGATAATTCAGCCTTTTCCGGCTGACAAGCCGGCCCGCCGACCTGCCTGGGCCATGACCCGGTTCAGCATCGCCTCCGTCAATCGGCCGGTGAAAGTGTTTTGCTGGCTGACATGATACGAACCCAGCAACCACCTCCCCCCTGGCAGGGCGACCTCCACGCCGTGGCCAAATTTCGGTTTGGGCCGGAGGCCGAAAAACCGTGTCACCGCTTCAAACCCGAACCCCCCCAAGGCGAGATACACTCGCGCGGACGTCAACAGCCGTAATTCCTTTTGAAAAAAATCGCCGCACCGGTCCCGCTCCTGCGGCGTCGGCCGGTTGTCAGGCGGCGCGCACTTCACTGGGGCGGTCACCCAAACATGGGTCAGGACAAGTCCGTCCTGACGTCCCACGCTGCCCTCCCGGCTCCCCCAGCCCGCTTTCCAAAGCGCGCGATACAACCAGCGGCCCGACTGATCCCCCGTGAACATCCGCCCGGTCCGATTGGCCCCGTGGGCCCCCGGGGCTAACCCGACCACCACCAGCTTCGCCTGTGGATCCCCCCATCCCGGCACTGGTCGGCCCCAGTACTCCTCCTTTTGGTAAGCCGCTTTTTTTTCCTTCGCCACTTTTTCCCGCCAGCGCACCAGCCGGGGACAAAGGCGGCAGGCGGTAATCTCCCGCTCGAGCCTGCCGAGGCTCACCGCCCCGGGCGCGGGGGCATCCGGCAGGAAGTGCGCCTTATCATGCGGGAAATCCGTTGCCGATTCCGGGCCACGAGGGCATAGCCCACCGCCGCCAACGGGGCGACAAGGGGAAATAAAATCAGCTGCCCCAGCCAGCGCCACCCCGGCACAAAGGTCAGGCAGTAACCAGTGGCTTGGGCCTTGGTGCGCAGTTTCCCGTCCGGTCCCAGAGCTTGGATTCCCTTGTCCGCCAGCGTGGGATCCACCATGGGAAACTCCCTCAAGGCATGATTGTCCTGATAGGCCACCGGATCAAAAGTGTCCGGCAAGGCCCGGGCCAAAAGCCAATCCACGCTGCCTTGGCAAAAACCACAGTCCGCATCGTAGAAAACGGTCACCTTGGACACCTTGGAAAGCTACCGCAGAACCGATCCCCGCCCAACCTTCTCCTTTTTGGTTGCGCCCCTCCCTCCCCGCCCGCACTGCTTTCTTGCCACCCATTCTTTTTCCTTCACGCTGACCTTGTGCCCGCTCCAGCCACCCAACCTTCGGTCGCCCAAAGATTTCTGCGTTTTATCAACCGCGGGGAAATCGTCACCTACGGCGGCGTGGCCATGCTCCTCCTCCTCATCGCCGGTGCCATCGCCATCTACCTGCTGAAGTTTCTCATCAATTCGGCGGGCCAACCCTTTTTCTCCATCCTCATCACGCTCATCAACGAAGTTCTCCTCATCATGATCGTCATGGAGTTGCTCCGCACCGTCACCCGTCTGCTGGTCTCACCGGCGCATGACGTGGGTATCGAGGATTTGAATCCTTTTCTGGTCATCGCCGGCATCAGTGTGACCCGCCGCATTCTCACCATCGGCGCTTCTCTCTCCGTCACGGAGACCGAGGGCCAGACCCTCGATCCCACCAAATTCCAGCACTACATGATTGAGTTGGCCATCAGTGGCCTGCTGATTCTGCTTGTCGCCGTCAGCCTTTGGCTGATCAACCGACGCCTACCGGCGCGCGCGCAGCACAAGATTCCCTAACGCTGGTCCGGTAGCAACACGTAGTCTGGAAAATTGCCCTTGAGCCGTTCCCCGGTCCGTCCTTGGGTCACCGACTCCACCAGATAGCGGCCCCCCACAAAGCAACCTTTCCAGGACTGCCCGAATCCGCCAAAGCTCTCCTCGTTGTCGCCCCGCGATCGCACTTTATTGTGCCCGAATTTGAAACACCGCAGATCCCCGGCAATTTGTTTGGCTAGGTTGGCGTCGTCGGACGCCAGACTGGAAACGAGCGAGCCGTTCGAGACGTTCATCTCGGCGACCATCTGATCCACGCTGTCGACCACCGCCACCGAATCCACCGGACCGAAAGGTTCCCCATGGTACAACCGGCAGTTCCGGGGCAGGTTCAGCAACGCAACGGGGGCGAGGTAGGCGGAATTATCCTGATTCGGCGTAAAACGGGATTCCTCCAAAACTCCTTCATACAGGGCCACTGCCCCGCCGGCCACCGCTTCGCTGATCTGCACCCGCAACTCCTCCACCTTCCGGCTGTTGATGATCGGGCCGTAGTCCAAGGTCGGCAGCGGATCCTCCGCCTTCTCCACCAGCAGGGGGTTGCCCACCTGGAGGGACTGGACCACCCCCAGATACATCTCCAGGAATTTCGGGAATAACGCCCGCTGCACCACGTAGCGTGGGTAAGCCGTGCAACGCTGCTTGCCGTACTCGAACCCCTTCTTGATTTGGACGGCCAGGCCTTTCCAGTCGGAAAAATCCCAGACCCCGTAACAATTGACCCCGTCCATCTCCAGCATGTATCGCTTGGAGCGGTCATAAAAGGCGTTGGCGATCTCCCGCCCGTTGTTTTTGCCGCCCACAAAGGCCAGACAGGCGATCGCATCGTTCCGGACCAATGCTTCGCTCAATTCACCCCCGGAGCCGCTCACCAGACTGACCGGCAGCCCGTGCCGCCGGGCCAGCGCCAGCGCCAGCGTCACCGTGTGGATGCCGCCGTCGGTCGGGGTTTTGGCAATCGCCGAATTCCCCGTCAGGCACTGCACGAGCACCGCGTGCACCAGCACGGACATCGGGTAATTCCAGGAGGCAATGTTCGAGATCAGGCCGATGGGACGGCGACCCTCCATCATCCGGTCAATCTCCTTGAGATACCAGCGCACTCCGGAAACGCACCGCTCCACGCTGACCTTGGCCTGGGCATACGGTTTGCCGATTTCCCAGATCAGCGTTTTCGCGAGCAAATCACCGTGCCTTTCGATGTCGTCCACCGCCGCGGCCACGCGCCGCTTGCGCTCCTCCAGGTCCGTTTGGGCCCATGTGTGAAACTCCTTCTCCGCCTGCTCCACCGCCAACCGCGCCGCTTCCAGCTTGATCATCGGGTACCGTCCCAGAGGCGTGGCGTCGACCGGGCTGAGGAAAAGTTTCCCATGCCCGGGATGGCCCCACTCACCCCCGATCAGGTTGTAGAGATTGCCTTCCGGTCCGTAGGCCTCGGGGACAACTTTCCGGTGCTGCTCGATCAGGTGAGGCCAGGAGGCCTGCGGGGAAATAAATTTCTTCAAGGGGAGACCCTAACAAAATCCGTCGCCGAGTCACGCTCCGGCTCGACGAATCGCCAACCGCCCCGTAGTTCAGGATCATGCGCGAAACCAAGGCCCTTACCCGCATCATGGCCCGGTTGCGCGGTCCTCGCGGTTGCCCTTGGGACAAAAAACAGACCCACCGTTCCCTCCGACCCATGATCCTGGAGGAGGTCTATGAGTTGCTCGAGGCCATCGACCAACGCGACGACCAGGCCCTCCAGGAGGAACTGGGAGACGTCCTGCTGCACATCCTCTTTCACGCCCAGCTGGCCCGGGAGCGCCGGGCCTTTGATTTTCAGGCCGTGGCACGCGAGTTGGCCAAAAAGCTCATGCGCCGCCATCCCCACGTTTTTGGCCGCGAGAAACTCCGTAATCCAGCGCAGGTCCTCCGCCGCTGGCACCAGCTCAAGCAACAGGAAAAACCGTCCCGCCAAAGTTGCCTCGACGGAATTCCCCGGTCCCTCCCCGCTTTGCTCCATGCCCAGAACCTCCAGCGTCGCGCGGCCCGCGCCGGCTTTGATTGGGGGGACCCCAAAAAAGGTGTCCCCGCCAAACTTCGCGAGGAACTGCGGGAACTGGCCCGCACTCGCGCCGCGGGACCCGCCTTCGCCCGGGAACTGGGGGATGTCCTCTTCACCGTGGTCAACCTCGCTCGGCACCGCAAGACAGACGCCGAAACCGCCCTGCGCGACGCCTCCCGCCGTTTCCAAACCAGAGTCCGTCGCGTCGAGGAGTTTGCCAAGCGCCTGGGCCTGACTCCCGCCCACCTCAGCCCAAAACAGCTGGACCAGTTGTGGGAAAAAGCAAAACGGGCTTAATTATTATATTTTATTAGGTAAAAACTTTTCACAACTTTTCCTTCCCGTTTTGGGATTTGCCCTTGCACGCACCCGTCTCACCTTCAAATATCAGCACCCAAGCAAAAGCCCTTCGGGGCAGAAGGAGGAAATCACATGTTAGCAGCTAGTGCACTTCAACAGGGTGACCTTGTCGGGTTCACCTTCTTTATCGGGACCATGGCCATGGGTGCGGCTTCGGTCTTCTTCTTCATCGAGCGGTCGTCCGTCTCGGATAAGTGGAAGCTGTCGCTCCTCGTCAGCGGTCTCATCACCACCATCGCGGCGGCGCATTATTGGTATATGCGCGAATTTTGGGTGGCCACGTTCACCGGCAACAATGCTGCGGTGGCGTCCCCCACGGAGTTCCGCTACATCGACTGGCTCCTCACGGTGCCGTTGATGTGCACGGAGTTTTACCTCCTTCTCCGCGCCGCCGGAGCCAGCCTCAACATGCTCTGGCGCCTGATTGCCTACTCCGGGCTCATGCTCGTGGCTGGCTACGTCGGCGAAGTCTCGGCGGAAATCGGCAAGCCGATCCGTGGCTTCGAGAACTTCGGCTGGGGGGTGATCTCCACCATCGGATGGGCGGGCATCGTTTATGAGATCTTCTTCGGCGAAGCAAAACAGCTGGCCGACGGCAGTAGCGACGCCAACGTTCGCCGCGCCTTCAACCTTCTGCGGGGCTTCGTGCTCATCGGGTGGGCCATCTACCCGATCGGTTACATGACCCTGCCGGGTAATGTGCTCAGCGGATCCACCGACTTGGCTGCCAATATGAACGTCGTCTACAACATCGGCGACGCCATCAACAAGATAGGCTTCGGTCTGGTGGTCTGGAATCTCGCCAAACGCGGCAAATAAGATTCCTGCTTGGTTCGCGGAAACCACTTCCGCGATGCGACGGGGGATCCCTGCGGGGATCCCCCGTTTCTTTTCCCCTGCTTTGCCCGCGGAATTCGGAACCCTAGCCTGCCTGGATGCCTGTTCTGCTGAACCGGACCATCCCGTGGGCTTTGGCGGGGCTCTTGGGACTTTTGGGCTTCCTGTTTCCAGCTCAGGCCTTCGGGTTGGCCCCTCTCTTCTTTTTGTCCTCGGCGGTGATCCTCGGCATTCCCCATGGGGCCTGTGACCCGTGGGTCCCCGGTTGGGTTCAACAAAAACCCTCCCGAATCCCGTTTTTGTTTTGGTTCTTTGTCATTTATCTGGCCTGCTCCTTCCTTTACCTCCTCGTCTGGCAAGCCGCCCCTTTTCCTGCCACCGTTTTTTTTCTCCTGCTCACCTCCTGGCACTGGGGCACCGCCGACGCTTCCCTGCTTTTTTCGCCCGGTTTGCGCTGGCTTTCCTTTGGTCTCGGACGGGGCCTCTGGGTCATGCTGGCTCCCTTTGCCTTTCACACCCTGGAGGCCTGGAGGGTCGTCCTCCTGATGGCACCCGCCGCCGGACCCGCCCCTTCCCCGATCTTCTTCCAATGCCTGCTCGTCGTGCCACTCCTTCTGACCTTGGCCTCCCGGCCGGGAAAAACGGAATGGGGGGAAACCATCCTTCTTCTTCTCCTTCTCGGGCTGACCCCTCCGCTGGTCGGAGTGGGCACATACTTCGTCGCCTTCCATGCTTGGCGGCACCTCCTGCGTTTGGCGGAAATTCGCGAGCACCTGCAATCCTCCTTGCCGATCAAGGCCTGGCTGAATTCCTTGGGCCGTCTTCTTCTCTTTGCCGCCCCCCTCACCATCGCCACCCTACTGTTCCTGCCCCTTCTTCCCCGCTTCCTCGGTCTTCATCCCGCCAATATGGAGGGATGGGTTGGCTCCTACCTCATCCTCCTCGCCGTTCTCACCCTCCCCCATGCCATCCTCGTCGGCTGGGTAGATTTAAATTTTAAAAATGTAAAGCATTGATTCCTAATATTTTAAATAAGGATCCTTTAATTTTCACATCTTTTGTGATAGATTGAGGTATGAGCCGGTTAATTGAACTTCGGGAAGATTTTAGACGGGCTGAATCGGCCGTCGGTTACGCGAACCTCGGCATGGTCGCAGACGCTTTGGATGAATTGGCGTGCCTGTCCCCCTCCATGGCCGCTGACGGCGGTGTCATGGAGTTTAAGCTCCGTCTTTTGGAAAGGGCTCAACGCTGGCCCGAGGCCGCCTCTCTCGCCGCCAAGCTCGCTTCCTCCCATCCCAACGAGGCCCGCTGGTTCGTGGCTTGGGCTTTTGCCAAGCGCCGCAGCGACTCCCTCGACTCTGCCTCCAAAATTCTTTCCGAAGCCGCCTCCCTTCATCCCAAGGATCCGTTGATCCAATTCAATCTGGGTTGCTATGCGGCCCAGCGGGGCGATCTGACCACCGCTCATAGCCACGTCCGGCGGGCTATCGAACTGGATCATGATCTGGAAAAATTGGCCCATGAAGATCCCGATCTTGAACCTCTCCGCCAAGCCCATCTTATTGATTGATCCGGCCTTCCCCCTCCCCTCCTCTTTTCCTCCACTCCCCCTTCGTCAAATCCGTTTCAGCCCGTGCGATGCCGGATGGCCAAAAGGGTGATATCGTCGGAAGGTTCTGCCCCGCTCGCAAACTTCACCACCGCCTCCACCACTTTCTGGGTGAGCGATTCAGGCGAGCGGTTGACCTGCCCTTGCACCGCTGCCTTCAGACGATCCTCCCCGAATAATTCCCTCTTGGGATTCATCGCTTCCGTTACCCCGTCCGTATAGACCAGCAGGGTTTCCCCCGGTTTCAGCTCCAGCCTTCTTTGCCCGAATTGGGCGTCCTCAAACACCCCTAACGGCATACCTCCCGATGGCTCATACACCGGCTCTCCCTTTGTCGGCACCAAAATCGGCGGATTGTGTCCCCCCTGCCCGTACTCCATCTGGCCGGTCGCGGTGTCGAGGAGCCCCAGAATCATGGTCACAAACAGATTGGCGGGATTTTCCGCACATAGCTGGGCATTTACCTTTTGCAGGATTTCCATCGGCCGCCGACCCGAGACCGCCGTCGCTCGGATCAGGGTTCTCGTCACCGCCATGAACAAGCCTGCCGCCACCCCCTTGCCCGAAACGTCCCCGACCACAAAGCACATCTTCCCCGGTTCCACCGTGAAAAAGTCATAGAGATCTCCGCTCACCTCCTTCGCCGGGTCCAGGCGGGCAAACATCTCCACCCCGGGGGCCTGTTCTTTTCCGGGAAACTCTTTGGGCAAAAGCCCCTGCTGCATCTCCCGGGCCAAATCAAGGTCCCGTTGGACCTGGGCCCTCTCCAGCGCGGCGTCGTGGGCCCGGATGCGCACCAGGGCCGAGGAGACCAGGCCGGAAAAATACTCCATATATTCCTCGTCCTGCGGGCTGAACACCGCGCGCCCCGTGGGATTCAAAAATTCAATCACCCCCAGGCATTCGTCCCCGTCCAGCAAGGGAGCCGCCAACAGCGCCCGGGTTTTCCAGCCGGTCTGCTCATCCGCCTTGGCAAAAAAACGCACATCCCGGCTTACATCATCCACCCGGATCATTTTCCGCCCCTCCATCGCCGCCCCCACAATTCCCTTGCCGGCTGGCACCCGCAGGCTCCCCAGTTGGGGTGTGCTGTCCCCATAGGCGGAGTGGATCACCAGTTCCCCCGTGGCCGGATCCGGTAGAAAAATCGAACAGGCCTCCGTCCTCATCCAAGGGCGGCTTTTCTGCAGGATTTTCTCCAGCAGCCCTTTCAGGTCTGGTTCTCGGCCGATCTCCCCGGCCAGTCGCAACAGGCCAAGGTAGCCTTCGGCGGGGGGCTTTGGATCCTTGGACCGTGTCTGCACGTCGTTCACCATACTCCTCCGGCGGTTGTCAGGAAGATTTCCTTGGGGCACTCTTGGGGCATGTTTCCCACCATTCGCCTGCCCAACACGACTCTCTGGGAGCCCGGGCCCTTTCCGGGCGTGGCATTCGCCGCCCTCTCCCACGACGCCGCCACCGGCGGCCGCTTCCTCCTCCGCCGCTTCGCACCCGGCACCACGATCCCCGCCCACCGCCACCCCGAAACCTCGGAATCCGTCGTGGTGCTGAAAGGGAAATGGATCGAGGGCAAGGTCGCCTACGGACCAGGCTCCTTTTTCCATGCTCCCAAAAACACCGTGCACGGACCCCATACGGCGGAAAATGAGGTCATTAGCGTAACTTGGTACGATGGCCCCCTCTCGGTCGAGACCGCGGATGGCTCTGGCATCCTGCCGGGGGACGTTCCGCCTCCCGTAGCCGCTACCGGCTCTTCGCCGGCGTAAAGACAATCTCCACCCGCCGGTTCTTTGCCTTGCCCTCCGCGCTGTCGTTCGGCGCCACCGGCCGGCTATCGCCAAACCCCACTGCGGCAAGCCGCGAGGCCGGCACCATCCCGGTGGCTTCAAGTGCCCGCACCGCCACGGCCGCCCGCGCCGTCGAAAGCTCCCAATTCGTCGGATAGTACTGGGCCAGGACTGGGGCGATCGGGTCACTGTCGGTATGCCCATCCACCCGCACCTCGTCCTGCACCTTGTTGGCGGCCTTGGCCACCTTCCGCAACACATCGACGCCTTCCGGAGAAAGTTCCGCCGATCCGCTTAGGAACAGGATCTCGCTTGCCACCGTCACCTTCAGCTGGTTTTTCAGCCGCGAGATCTGCACGTCTTTGTCGGTGAGCTCCTTTTTCAGATTCTCCTCCAGCTTGGTGTCGGCCTGCACCGTTTCCGCCTTGAACTTCTCCATCGCCAACTGCTGCTCGACCAACTTCTGCTCCAGCACCTTTTTTTCCGCATCCGAAAGATCCTTCAATTTGGCCAGCTCCGCCTTGGTCTGTTCCAACTCCAGCGCCAACTTCTTGCCTTTCTCCACTTCCCCCTGCGCCGTGTCCAACTGGGCCCGCAGCGCCTCTGACCCGCTCGTCGCCTCCTTCAGTTGGCTTTCCAGCGTCGCCACCCGCTGCTCTGCTTCCGTTAACTGGCTCCTCGCCTTCAGGTCGCGATTGAAATAGTACCCTCCCCCCCCCAACCCCAGCACCGCCGCCGTCGCCAACGCCACCCCTTTCCAAGCCACCACCGCCCCCACGGTCGAAGCCACCGTCTTGGCCGTACTCGCCGCCACGGCTTGAGCCGCCGACTTTCCCGCCGCCGCCGGCAACGAGGCGGGCAGGTTTGCCTTGGGCAGGGGTGCAGGCGGAGGGGGAGGAGTCGGCTCAGCCATGGAGAAAAACCGCTAGTTCTTTTTATCCTTGGTCGGGGTCTTGCCTTCGATTTTGGGTTTCTTATCGAGTTGCTCCAAGGCCTTCCAGAGCCGCTTCACCGCTTCGGGAGATTTTTTCACTTTTCCGTCCAAGATCTCCTTGGGCGTTAGCCGCTGGCCGTAAAAATTCTCATTTGTGTCATCCGCCGAAGCATAGCCGAGGCCGGACAACGAGACGCCCCCAAAAAGGCCCTTGGTGAAGCTGTAGGTGTAGACCGGCGCATTCACGGTGGCCACGCCAGCCGACAGCTCCCGCCCCACCGGCCCCGCCGTCCCCTCCACCTCGGCGCTGCTCGTGTAATTTCCTTTTTGAGAAAACTGCTCCACCGCGTTCTCGGTATTCAGCAAAAGCACATAATCTTGGGAGGAACCCCCGGCTTGGAATCCCACCCCCGCCCCTGCCGCCGAAATCGCCGAAGGATGAGACCACTTGTTTCCTTTACGGATGACCACCAGCCCGTCCCCTCCCTCTCCTGCCACGATGAAGCCCGCTTTGATCACCCATAAAACCGCCAGACCTTTGGCCTCGTGAAACACTTCCCGCGGAATGCTATCTCCCTGGGCCTTGCCGTACTGCTCCAACACGTCGATGGTCTTGTCGATCCTCTCCTCCATGCTGCTGACGGCCAAGGCCGGGAAGGGGGCTGCGACGACCAAGGCCAGGAGGAGGGAGTGAAGGAATCTCATCCCCAGAGCATGTCCATTTGGTTGGCAGTTGGCAATCGGTTCCCGCTAGATCCGGCCTTCATCCGCATCCATGTAATCGAAAAAAGTCTGAATTTCCGCCCGGCCTTCCCAGCCCGCCTCTTGTTTCCGGAAAGCCAGCCGATCTGCCAGGTCATCCCGCCAGCCCCGCTTGGAGAGATACGCATTCCACACCGCCCGGTCACCCGCATCCCTTTTTTTCCCGTGGCTTTGGCACCAGTCGAGCAACTCCCGGTCGGAGCTCCCTTCTCGGACTCGTTCCCTTACTTTCCCGTAGGCAACACCCAAAAATTCACAGCAGGAAGCATCGAAACCCTTGCCCATGTTTTCCTGATAATCTTTCGGAAGTTTCCCAGCCAGTTCCAGCCGGAGCTTGTCCACCATCCGCCCGAAATAGACCAACCCGTCCACCTGCTCTCGGGGGCTCCGCAGCCCGGGCACCGGCTGGCCAAAACCTACGCTCATCGCCCCGTTGCCTCTCGCAAAGCCCGGATCTCCTCCTCCAACTCCTCAACCCGGGCGGCCAGATCCAAAACCAGCCCTGCTCCTTCCGCCGGCATCCCGTACTCGATTCGCAACTGCTCGATCCGCCTCACCAGAAACAACGTTCCTTCCCCGAAAGAGCCTTGCCGTCCCTCCTCTCCCAGCAGGCCCATTTCGCTGTACTGCTGCACCACTTCGACAGTGGTTTCCGCCATCCGGGCCAACTCCTCCAAGGCGAACACCCGCGGGGACTCCGCCCAAACCCTTCCCGCCAGCTGGTTCTTCTTTCCCTTCATGCCTTAGGCTGCTCCTCCCGGCCGCCAGCGGCTCTCCTCCGCCAGCTTTTCCCAAAGCTTTTTCTCTTCCGGTCCCACCCGGCCGGGCACGGCGATTTCCAGCACCGCATACAGATCTCCACGACCTCCATCCTCCCGCGGCAACCCTTGCCCCCGCAACCTCAGTTTCTGACCGGCTGTCGAACCGGCCGGAATTTTTAGGGTCACCCTTCCGTCCAGAGTCGGCACCGGCACGCTGGCCCCCAGCACCGCTTCCCACGGCGCCACCTCCAGATCAGTGTAAAGATCCCTGCCCTCCACCCTCAGGTCTGGATGCCGCGCGAGTCTCACCCGCAGGTAAAGATCCCCGGATTCCCCTCCACTTCGCCCCGACTCCCCCTTGCCCGCCAACCGGATCCTCTGTCCCTCCCGCACACCCGCGGGAATCTTCACCCGGTAGGTTTCGGTCTTCCCGCCCCGCTGCAGGGTGACCTCCCGCACAGACCCGCCCAGAGCCTCCTCCAAGGGGACCATGAGATCCCCCTCAATATCCGAGCCTCGTCTCGCCATGCGCCGTCCGCCCGGCCCCCGCACCCCCCCACTCCCCATCCCGCCAAACAGGTGCTCGAAAAAGTCGCTGTACCCCGTCCCGCCAAAATGAAACTCCTCCATGTCCGGCCCGCTGGGTCCCGGAGCCCCCTGCCAGGCAAAACCCCCGCCCGGCCCCTCCCTTCCCATCTGGTCATATTTCATCCGCTTCGCCGGATCGCTCAGCACCTCGTACGCCTCGTTCACCTCCTTGAACCTCTCCGCCCCCTGCGCCTTATCCTTGGCCACGTCGGGATGGTATTCCCGCGCCTTTTTTCGGAAGGCGCTGCGGATCTCCTCCGCGCTCGCCGTCCGCGTAACCCCCAAAGTCTCGTAATAGTCCCGGAACTCCATTACTCCCACCGGCCCCCGGTCTCCGGCTCGGGGCCCGCCTCCACCTCACCCTGCTCCCCCGCCGCCGCCAAGCCGTCGGAAAAACTTCTCACCCGCGCGTACTTCGGCTCGATGCCCCAGCTCCCGTCCGGCTTGAGAAATCCCCACCTGGCCCCTGGCTCCTTGGCCGCCGCCAAGCCGTTCCGGAAAATACCCGCACGTTCAAATTTTGGCGGAATCGCCCATGTTCCCATCGGATCCAGATAACCCCACTTCCCGTTCTCGCCCTTGGCTGGCGCCCGCTCACTGCCAAATGGTCCAATCGCCTGCAGGCTTTCCGCCCCACCCGGGGAAATTTCCATCGCCTTCTCCGTCATATCCATCAGCCCCCATCCCTGGGCCCGCTTCCAGGCCACCCGCTTTTCCCCCAACGACACCAGCCCTGTATAGAGGGCGGAGGTCCGCACCTTTCCCTTGCTGTCGATGAGCAGGACGTTGGCCCCCTCTCCCTGGGGTCGCACCACCGCCCGCCCGTCCACAAAGCGACCCGCCTCCGCAAACTCCGAGGGAATCCATAATTTACCGCTGGGAAGGATGTAGCCCCACGCCACCGGTCCCGCCGGTTGTTTGACCTCGGCCACCTCCTCAAAAAGCTTGGGCTCCGCCTGCTCGTCCACCGGAGCATCGTCACTCTCCTCCACCGCCGCCAAACCCTCCGCAAAATCTTTTACCTGGAAAAAACGCGGCGGGATCGAATTTTTCAGGGTTCCCTCGTGGTACGCCACAAATCCCCAGCGCTCCTTCTGTCGCACCGCCGCCAACCCGCCCCACACCTCCCGGGCTTCGTCGTAATCCGCCTTGCCAACTTGTTTCCCCTCTCCATCCACAAAACTCCACCGGTCCCCCGCCCGCACCGGAGCCATCCCTCCCTGCACCACCCCCACTTGGTCAAAACGGCCCGGGGTGACCCGGTTGCCCCGCTCATCCACAAAGAACCAGTCCTTGCCCGCACGCAGTGGCACCCGACCGACCCCCATCCGGGCGATCACCTGCCCCGTCGCCGCCTCCGCCCCCTCCGCCACCTCAATATCCACCAGCGTGCCGGATCCCGGCGCAAGCACCACTGCCATCGCCTGGGCCGGACGGATCTCCGCAATCTTTTCCCCCTTCCCCACCGCATCCCCCTCCAACTTCAGCCACCGCACCACGCTGGCGGAACCTGAATTCGGCCCGAAGCTCGGGCACTCCACCTCAAACTGCTTTTTCGCAAACAGGTCCACCGTCCCCAAAACCCGCACCTTGCCCAAGGCCGCTCCCGGGATCGCCGCCCCGCCCACCGGCACCCCGATCTGGGTCAGCATTCCTTTGGCCGGCGCCATCACGGGAATCGTAGGTTCCTTCAGCTCCACCTGGGCCAACGCCTCATCCTTCTTCACCTCCTCACCTTCCGCCTTGAGCCACTTCACGATGGTGGCTCCCTTCAGCCCAGGCAAAAATTCCGGGAGCGGCAGGCCCCTCGCCAAATCCCCGCGAAAAACCCCGATCTCATCGTAGCGCTCGGGAATCCGCACCGTTCCGTTCGTATCCACCATCCCCCACTTGCCCTGGGCCAGCCCGGCCCACGGCCAGACCAGTCCGAGGACCAAAACCACGCCACGTCGCATGGGGTCATCCTGCCCCTTCCGCCTCCTGATTTTAAGAGCTTTTTTGATCCGGCCTCGCCTTTCCCATTTTCCCGGATCAGAAACTGATCCTAACCTGGCAGCCTGAAACCCGACTTGCATCAACTGGCCCGCGCGAGCGTCCACCGCATCCGCTCCCGACTCACTCCCGAATTACGCACCGCGTCGGAACCGGTCGTCACTCTTTACCAAGCGGTGCCGGATCAGGCCGTTTTGGACCAAGGATTCGAACCGGACCTCCTCGGCCTGTTTGAGGGAGCCAGCCGCCTCGAGGCCGATCCCCACGCCTCGGATCCGCCCCCGCGGATCATTCTCTACTTGGATAACCTCTGGGATCTGGCCGAGGGTGATCCGGAAATCTTTGCCGAGGAAGTGCGTACCACCTACCTCCATGAGCTGGGCCACTTCCTCGGCTTTGACGAGGACGACCTCACCCTCCGCGATCTCGACTAACCGCTCTCGACCCTAACCCAAAATCCAACCGTCGAAATTTCCTCCCGCTAGCGGGGGCCGAGCTCTTCCTGCTCGAAGATAATCAAATCATCCAGCGCCCGGGCGAAATCCTCCATGCCGCTGGCCGGCATGATGATCCGGTCCCGACGACCCCCCACATCCTCCGTGATCCGCAAAAAGCGGCCCCGGTCGTTTTCTTTCAGATCCAGAAAGAAGGTCTTCCTCTCAATTTGCACTTTTTCCGAACGCAATGTCCGTTCCCCCTCGCGATCCATATTCATTCCCTCCCTTTGTTAAAACCTTACCGGTCGCCCACCCCCGCCTCAATCTAATCTTGATCTCCAACGCCGCTTTTCAGCTCCCGGATCAGTTCTTCCGACAGTCCGACCGGCCGTCTGCAGGCATCTCCCTCGCAAAGAAAAGCCGTGGCCGCCTGGGCTTGCCCCGCCAAGGAACGAACAAACTCGCTCGGATGCTTCCCGTCCGCCCGGGTCATCAGGACATCCGGCCGATAGACACGTCCCGCTGCCTGGCGCAACGATTCCAATTCTTGACTGGGCCAGGGCCCCGCCAGCACCAAACGGGCCGGCGGTTCGTGTAGACGTTGCAGACCCAACAGCGCATGGGGCACCGCTTGGGGCAGCCTTCTCATCCTTTCACCTAACCAATCCAAGACCCTCCGGGAGGCGTCGCCCCACCGGGGGTCATCCGTCAACCGGCCCAGCTCGGCGAGAGCCAGCGCGGCCGTCGCGTTTCCACTCGGCTCCGCCCCGTCATAGTCATCCTTCATCCTCGCCAACAGCGTCCGGTCCGCCGTGGCCCACAGCCCTCCCCCTTCCCGGTCTGCAAACAACTGCAGCATTTTTTCCGCCAGCTCCACGGCCCGAAGGAGTGGATGAATTTCCAAAGTGGCCTGATGCAAATCCACCAGCGCCTGCACCATCGTCGCGTAATCCTCCAGCAGCTGGACTTCGTCCTTTTTCCCCAACCTCCAACGGTGAATCAGCGATCCGTCCGGCCGCGTCATCTCTCTTTCCACAAAAGCCAGAATTTCCCCCGCCTTTTTTCCATAGGCCCCATCACCACCCCAACGCATCGCCCGGGCATATCCGGAGATCGCCAACGCGTTCCAGGAACACAGCACCTTGTCGTCTTTGCCGGGCCGGACCCGCTCGGCCCTGGCCTTGTCCAGCTTCGCCCGCAAGGAATTCAAAACCTTCTCCTCTTCCGCCGAAGGAATCCGTTTTCTCGCCAGCACATTCCAGCCGCGCTCAGGGTGATGGGGATCCATGAAGTTTCCTTCCTCGCTCAGTACCCACACCTCCTGCGCAACCCGCCACTCCCCCTCCGTGGCCAGCGACTTCACCTCTGCCAGCTTCCAGACGTAAAACTTACCCTCCACCCCCTCGCTGTCGGCATCCTCGGCCGAAGCCAACCCTCCCCCCTCCAATCGCAAATCCCGTTGCAAATATCGGTCGATTCCCGCCACCACCTTTCCTGGCCAACGTTCCCCCGTGGCGGCTCCCAGCTCGGCATACAGGCCCATCAGCTGCGCGTTGTCATACAACATTTTTTCAAAGTGCGGCACGGCCCAGCCGCCATCCACGGCGTAGCGGTGAAATCCATCCCCCACCTGGTCGTAAATCCCGCCTGCGGCCATCGCCCTGCCGGTGTGCCGGACGATCTCCAGCAGCCTCTCGCTCTTCTCCGCAAACGACCGCCGCAATAGAAAGAGCGGTTGGCTCGGCCGGGGAAATTTCGGCGCCCCGCCGAATCCTCCGTTCTTCCGGTCGTACTCCGCCGCCAATTCATCCGCCGCGGTTCGCAGAACCTTCTCCGCCTCCTGGATCTCCCCTGGACTCCCCGCACTTTCCCCCACCGCCCGGATCCTTGCCGACAACTCCTCCGCCCATCCTTCCACCTCCCCCTTCCGCTCCTTCCAAGCCGAGGAAATCTGCTTCAGCACATCCGAAAAACCCGGTCTTCCATACGCCCCATGCGGCGGGAAATAGGTCCCGCCATAAAACGGTTTCCCCTCCGGGGTCAGCCAGGCCGACAACGGCCATCCCCCCTGCCCGGTCATCGCCTGGACCGCCGTCATATAAATCCGGTCCACATCCGGTCGCTCCTCCCGGTCCACTTTCACGGGAACAAATTCCCGGTTCAGCAACTCCGCTGTCTTCTCGTCTTCAAACGACTCCCGCTCCATCACATGGCACCAGTGGCAGGTCGAATACCCGATGCTCAGGAACACGGGTTTGTTTTCGGCCTTGGCCTTCTCCCACACCGCCGGCCCCCACGCCATCCACGCCACCGGGTTATGGGCATGCTGCAACAGGTAGGGGCTAACTTCATTTGCCAAGGCATTGGGGGTCCGAGCCATGGCATCACAATAACGGTGCGGCTGGAGGGAATCGAACCCTCGTGTCTAGCTTGGAAGGCTAGCGTTCTACCATTGAACTACAGCCGCGGTAGAGAACCGTGCGCCGTAGAGGATTCGAACCTCTAACCTCCTGATCCGTAGTCAGGTGCTCTATCCAGTTGAGCTAACAGCGCAAGATTCCAAATCCTACCTTTCCATGGGAACCGAGGCAATCTTCCCCCTCGGGAACGCTTTTGACCGCTCCCACCTTTTTTGCGAGTCTCTCCCTTTCCCGGGCGGATACCGAAGTGGCCAAACGGGGCAGACTGTAAATCTGCTGGCTCTACGCCTTCGCTGGTTCGAATCCA